>CAZHFS010000590.1:0-1006 GCA_964531885.1 uncultured Propionivibrio sp. | reverse complement strand
GAACTGGATGTCGAAGTCGTGCCGGTGCTCAACAAGATCGATCTGCCCTCGGCCGATCCCGACAATGCGCGCCAGGAGATCGAGGATGTTATCGGTATCGACGCCACCGACGCCGTGCTGGCCTCTGCCAAAACCGGCCTGGGTGTCGAGGATATCCTCGAAGCCGTGGTCGCCAAGGTGCCGCCACCGAAGGGCGATCCCGATGCGCCGCTGAAGGCACTGATCATCGACTCCTGGTTCGACAACTACGTGGGTGTCGTGATGCTGGTGCGTGTGGTTGATGGCGTGATGCGTCCGAAGGACAAGCTGTTCTTCATGGCGACCGAAGCAACCCAGCTTTGCGAGCAGGTTGGCGTGTTTTCCCCCAAGTCGGTGCAGCGCAGCGAACTGCGCGCCGGCGAAGTCGGTTTCGTCATTTCCGGCATCAAGGAACTGAAAGCCGCCAAGGTTGGCGACACGATCACCAAGGCCGACGCCAAGGCCACGGAGCCTTTGCCCGGCTTCAAGGAAATCAAGCCGCAGGTGTTCGCCGGGCTCTATCCGGTTGAGTCGAATCAGTACGACTCGCTGCGTGAATCACTGGAAAAACTCAAACTCAACGACGCGTCCCTGCAATATGAGCCGGAAGTGTCGCAGGCGCTGGGTTTCGGCTTCCGCTGCGGCTTCCTCGGCCTGCTGCACATGGAGATCGTTCAGGAACGTCTGGAACGCGAATTTGACCAGGATCTGATCACCACCGCACCCACCGTCGTTTACGAAGTGGTGCAGCGTGATGGCAGTGTGATCCAGGTTGAAAACCCGGCCAAACTGCCGGAAATCTCGAAGATCGAGGAAGTCCGCGAACCGATCATCACCGCCACCATCTTCGTGCCGCAGGATTATCTGGGTAACGTGATCACGCTGTGCAACCAGAAACGGGGCAATCAGGTCGACATGCACTACCACGGCCGCCAAGTGAAGCTGGTTTACGAAATGCCGATGGCCGAAGTGGTGATGGATTTCTTCG
>CAZHFS010000589.1:0-1614 GCA_964531885.1 uncultured Propionivibrio sp. | reverse complement strand
GGTGTCCTTGACCGGACGCATATCGACCAGCGAACCGGGCAGGAAGGCGCGCACGCCGTTGGCCATCACGGTCAGACCACCCTTGACCTTGCCGGTAATCGTGCCGGTAACCAGGGAGCCGTCGTTGAGCGCGCTCTCGAGGTAGTTCCAGGCGGCAACGCGCTTGGCGCGCTCGCGCGACAGGCGGGTTTCACCAAAGCCGTTTTCGAGTTGCTCGATAGCGACCTGAACAAAATCGCCGATCTGAACTTCGAGGTCGCCTTGGTCATTGAGGAATTCGGCACGATCGATGTAGCTTTCGGACTTCAGGCCGGCATTGACGACCACGAAGTTCTGGTCGATGCGCACGATCTCGGCGGTGATCACCTCGCCCTGGCGCATTTCCTGGCGCGTGAGGCTGGCTTCGAAAAGATCGGCAAAGCTTTCTTGCATATTGGTTGACATAGGGAGTACCTGACCGCATGACTGCGGGTAAAGTTAATTAAACGTCGTCAACCGACCATCGCCCCGGGCAGCGAAAAAAAGCCGCCCGCCCACCCGTGCAGGTGGCGGATCGCGTCTTGGCGGACAACACCCGGATGGTCAGACCTGACCACCCTTTGTTTGACACCGGGCATTCCACGCCAGCACCTGACCCACTGCCTCGGCAATGGTCAGATCTGTCGTATCGAGAAGCTCGGCATCACTGTTTTGCTGAAGCGGCGCCACGCTGCGCTGAGTATCACGCTCATCGCGCGCACGCAAATCCAGCAAAATAGGTTCGATATTAGCAGCGATTCCTTTTTCGATCAACTGCTTATACCGTCTGTCAGCACGCACCTCAACGCTCGCCGTCAGGAAGACCTTGCAGCAAGCGTCCGGAAAAACCACCGATGCCATGTCGCGCCCATCGGCCACCAGCCCTGGCGCACGACGAAAGACTCGCTGCCTGAAGAGCAAAGCCTTACGCACGTCGCCCAGAGCTGCCACTTGCGACGCCCCAAGCGAGATGGATTCATGCCGGATCGCATCACCCACTTCTTCGCCATCAAGGCGAATCGAATCCTCACTGAATTCCACGTTCAGGGCACCTGCGATGCGCGCCACGGCGGACTCATCGTCCCAAGCCACGCCGGCGCGCTGCGCGGCCAGCGCGGTCAACCGGTACAGCGCCCCGGAGTCGAGGTAATGCCAGCCAAGCGCTGCGGCAACCCGGGCGGCAACCGCCCCTTTACCCGAGGCGGAGGGCCCGTCGATAGCGATCACCGGCACAGCCTCCGTTACTTCGGCAAAACGCGCGAAGTACTCAGGAAACGTCTTAGCCACGCAGCCCGGATCGTTGATACGCACCGCACCTGCAAACGCGGCGAGCGAGAAGCACATGGCCACTCGGTGATCGTCGTAGGTATCGATCCCCGCCGCCGGCGAAGTGAAGTTGGCTGGCGGGGTCACCCGGATGAAATCCACCCCCTCCTCGACCACTGCACCGAGCTTGCGCAACTCGCAGGCCATGGCGGCAATCCGGTCAGTCTCCTTGACGCGCCAACTGGCGACATTGCGCAAAGTTGTCGTCCCATCGGCAAAAAGCGCAGTTGTTGCCAGCGTCATCGCCGCATCGGGGATATGATTGCAATC
>CAZHFS010000588.1:0-1621 GCA_964531885.1 uncultured Propionivibrio sp. | reverse complement strand
CCACAGCCTGCTTTGCCGCCATCGTGCTCGGGCAGATGGTCAACGTCTGTGTGTGCCGCCATCCACAGCTCCCCGCCTGGCATTTCTCGCTGCGCGAAAACCCCTTGCTGCTCATTGGGCTGGCGAGCGAGGCCGTCCTGCTGCTCTTCATTGTCTACCACCCGTGGGGCAACGCGGTGTTCGGCACCGCGCCGCTGGCCGGGGCGATGTGGTTGTACGCCGCGCCTTTTGCCCTGTTGCTCGGGGTGGCCGAGGAAGCGCGCAAGGGATGGTTGCGGGCCGCAGCGCGTGGTGCTTGAGCCAGGGTGCCGCCCGGCATGGCCGGGCGAGCACCCTTACTTGGGCGCTGCCGGCTGAGTCTGGTAGGCGAGCAGCTTGGCCTGGGCGTGCGTCGGGGCGGGCTGGCGGTGTGCCGAGTCTTGCTGCTCAAGGAGGAATTCCTTGATCTTGCGCGCGATCTCCGCCTCGATCGCGTTTTGCTGCTCGGGCGGCAGGGTTTTGAGCTTTTCTTCGGTGAGATTCATCGACTTGAGGAGTTTCTCGCGCAAGGCGACGATGGGGCCCTTGTCGATGTAATCGCGCAGGGCCTTAAGCAGGCGCTCGGTTTCGCTTTCCTTGGTGGGGCTTGCGTTCTGCGTTTCAGTCGCACTCTGTGCCGGCATGGTTTCGGGGCGCGGCGAGTATGCCTCCGTGTCGGTGGCGCCCGGTGTAGGGGCGCTGACAATGGGGCGGGCCAGGGCATGGGTAAGCGCTCCCGCGCTGTGGATAATCATGCTTGCCTCCAGGGATGAAAAGGATGAGGCGGATCGTCGCAAGAAATGTGCCCTTGCTAAATCGACGTAAACCGGCGGGCTTGCTTGGAGAATCAGGATCTCCGCGGCATGAATTGCCGCTCTGGCGGCAGCGTTTGGCCGGGCTGGCCAGTTTGGCGCGCGCTATTGAGCATTCCAATGGCGTGGCGTAGGATTCGGCCGGTGCCATGCTTGGCCTTGGGCAATTGGCTCGGATACATGCCTGCGTGCTGTGTTCGTGCTGCGGTACGCGCTTTGACACACACGGCGATGCCCGTCGTGTTAATGCACATGCCTTCGGCGGGAAGTGAAAGTGGCTTGGCGCGGACAAGGCCATTGCTTTCCTTGGCCAATTGCCTCACGGATACGTCTCATGCCCTATGATTTCCTTGCTTTAGCCGCCGCCGCCTGCTGGGCGTTCGGCAGCTTGCTGTCCGTCGAACCGTCGCGCCATCTGGGGGCGTTTGCCTTTACCCGCTGGCGCATGTTCCTCGTCGGGCTGATGCTATGGGCGGCCACCTTTGTCTTGAGCGGCCTCCCGGCGATGTCGCTCGATCAGGTCGGCGCGATGGCCGTCAGCGGATTGGTCGGCATTTTCGTGGGCGATACGGCCTTGTTCTCGGCCATGAACCGGCTCGGCCCGCGGCGCGCAGGGATCCTGTTTGCGACCCACGCCATCTTCAGCGCACTGCTCGGCTTTATCGTCTTGGGCGAGCGCATGGCCACCCAGGCCCTGATCGGCGGCTGCCTGACGGTTTCGGGGGTCATGATCGCCATCACCTTCGGCCAACGCAAGACGGACAACCACGCCTGGGAGACCAATCAGGGGC
>CAZHFS010000587.1:0-1627 GCA_964531885.1 uncultured Propionivibrio sp. | reverse complement strand
TCTGCTACAACTTCATGCCGGTCTTCGACTGGACGCGCACCGAAATGGCCAAGGTCCTGCCCGATGGCTCGACCACGCTGGCTTTCGACGCCGCGCAGGTTGCCGAGATCGATCCGGAGCAGGGTATTTCGCTGCCCGGCTGGGATGCCAGTTACAAGCCCGCGGAATTGAAGGCGCTGCTCGACGAATACAAGGCGGTGGGCGAGGCGCAGCTGTGGGCCAACCTCGAATACTTCCTCAAGGCCATCATTCCGGTGGCCGAGGCAGCCGGCGTCAAGATGGCCATGCACCCGGACGATCCTCCTCGCCCGATTTTCGGCCTGCCGCGCATCGTCAAGAATCGTGACGACTTAGCTCGCCTGGTTGGCATCGTCGATTCGCCGGCCAATGGCCTGACGCTCTGTTCGGGGTCGCTCGGCGCCGACCTGTGCAACAACATCGAGTCCCTGGTGCGCGAATTCGGCGGCATGGGGCGCATCCACTTCGGCCACCTGCGCAACGTCAAGGTCGAGCCGGACGGCACGTTCTACGAATCGACGCACCGCTCGTGCGACGGTTCGCTCGACATGGCCGCCATCGTCAAGGCCTATCACGATGTCGGCTACACCGGCTACTGGCGCCCCGACCACGGGCGCATGATCTGGGGCGAGACCGGCAAGCCGGGCTACGGGCTCTACGACCGGGCGCTTGGCGCGGTGTATCTCAACGGGCTGTGGGAGGCCGTGGACAAGTGTGCCCGCCTCTCGGCGCAGCATGCCGAAACCGTGGCCAATCGCGCGCTGGATTGAGGAGCGGGTTTCCGGGGGGAGTGCCGTCCCGGCGGATGGCTTTGAAGATCTGCGTGGATGGAATGTGAGCCGACAGATCAACGGTGTCCCGCGTGGCGCCGGGAACGATAGAGAAACGTAGTATTAACGGGAGAAAAAAATGGCAAACAAGGACCGCTTGTTCGTACTGCAGGCAATGATCGAACAGGGCGTTATTCCGGTGTTCTATCATCCGGATGTCGACGTGTGCAAAAACGTGATCCAGGCCTGCGCCAATGCGGGCGCCAAGTGCATTGAATTCACCAACCGCGGCGATTTCGCGGCGCACGTCTTCCACGATCTTGCGCGCCATTTCGTTAAGGCTGATCCTTCGGTCGTGCTCGGCGTCGGCTCGATCGTCGATGCGCCGACCGCGGCCCTGTACATCGCCAGCGGCGCCAAATTCGTCGTCGGCCCGCTGCTCAATGCCGAAGTCGCCCGTCTGTGCAACCGGCGCTGCATCCCGTACAGCCCGGGGTGCGGCTCGGCGACCGAGATCGGCGATGCGCAGGAACTCGGCTGCGAGATCATCAAGGTCTTCCCCGGCTCGTCGGTGGGCGGCCCGGAATTCGTCAAGAACGTCATGGGCCCGATGCCCTGGACGCGCATCATGCCGACCGGCGGCGTCGAGCCGACCGAGGAATCGCTGCGCAAGTGGTTTGGCGCCGGCATCGTCGCCTGCGGCATCGGTTCGAACATGATCACCAAGCCCTTGCTCGACGCCCGTGATTACCAGGGCATCGAAGACAACGTGCGCCGGGTGGTCGAGCTCGCCAAGCGCGTGCGTGCCGAACTGGCCGCGAAATAAGCAACAAGGAGAA
>CAZHFS010000586.1:0-1632 GCA_964531885.1 uncultured Propionivibrio sp. | reverse complement strand
AACGTATCCGCTACAAGCCGATCAGCCGCTGAGCAAGCATCCGCGGGCCGGCCCATACGGTGTCCGGCGTATCGGCAAGGAGGCGACAAACACCCAACCCTCCGATCAGCGCACAAAAGCAAACGGCCCGCAGATGCGGGCCGAAATCAATTGAAGTATTGGTATTTTTAGCTGATGTTTTCAGCAGTCGTTACTGGTAGAAACACGGCCATCGTCACCGATGATCCTGACCGTCGCGCCCTGGATTTTTGGGGCGCATCACATCCGTTATCAGACTTAGTGGCTCGACCGCAGGCTGGCCGAGAAGGCTGCCTCCATGCTCTCAGGAAACTTGAACGCTTCGAAAGCGCGGTGAATCTCAGCGGTATTGCCGCCCGAACTCTGATCTTCGAAACGGATGCCCAGCGGGCGACCATTCGAGGCCAGGGTTGAGAAGGCAAAGCGCCAGCGCTGTGCTTCGGCGAGGCGTTCGCGCAATTCGCGCTCGTTGCTGATCACGACGCCGGCTTGTTTCAGAGAATCCAGGAACTCGTCGAAGGATTCGTTGCTCAGACTGCCCATGTTCGACTCCGTTTGGTGCGAGATGTGGTTCAACATGAGCCTAATAACGCCTACCGTTACGGCTGGTTGACAGTTTTTTTAAAAAAAAACGAAAAAATCTTTAAAAACACTCTAAATTTACAAAACAACCTTTTTGTTCAATACGTTACAATCCACAACCCAAGCCAGAAGCCCTCACCGGCGCGCCGTAAACTGCCTTTCCCAAGCCAAGAATGACTGACTCCTGCCATAAACTCGAACTGCTCGCCCCGGCCAAGAATGCCGACTTCGGCATAGCCGCCATTGACCACGGGGCAGACGCCGTCTATATCGGTGGGCCGTCCTTCGGCGCCCGGGCAAACGCAGGCAACACGCTCGCCGACATCGCCCGACTCGTCGACCATGCCCACCGTTTTAACGCCCGGGTGCTGGTCGCCCTGAACACTCTACTCAAAGACGAGGAGCTCGAACCGGCAAGGCAGTTGGCCTGGTCCTGTTACGAAGCCGGCGCGGATGCACTGATCCTGCAGGATATGGGGCTGCTTGAACTCGACCTGCCGCCTATCCAACTCCACGCCAGCACGCAAACCGACATCCGCACCCCGGAAAAGGCTCGTTTTCTCCAGGATGTGGGTTTTTCTCAGATTGTCCTGGCGCGAGAACTCTCGCTCGAGCAGATCCGGCGCATTGCCCAGAACACCACGATCCCCCTGGAATTCTTCGTACATGGCGCGCTTTGCGTCAGCTACAGCGGCCTGTGCAATCTGAGCCATGCAAATACGGGTCGTAGCGCCAACCGCGGTGACTGTTCGCAAGCCTGCCGCCTACCCTACTCTCTGAGTGACCTGCAAGGCAGTGTGATCGCCGAGAACAAACATCTCCTGTCACTCAAGGACAACAATCAGAGCGACAACCTGAGAGCGCTGATCGATGCCGGGATTCGCTCGTTCAAGATCGAGGGGCGACTCAAAGATCTGTCCTACGTCAAGAACATTACGGCCCACTACCGACAGCGTCTCGACGCAGAACTCGAAGAGCTGCCGACGTTCCGCCGAGCATCGTCTGGGCGAAGTACGCATTTCTTTACCCCAC
>CAZHFS010000585.1:0-1647 GCA_964531885.1 uncultured Propionivibrio sp. | reverse complement strand
CTTGCTTGATGCGCAGTTCAAACGGCTGGGCGAAAATCGCTTTTAATGCCGTTTTCGATGCCGCGCTGGAGGGCGTGCCGGGCGACTTGCCCTGCCTTCGATCACCGATTCTTGTGGCGCCTGCATCGCTGAGGAAAATCGGGTGTGTCGACGCGACAGCAGCACCTGCCGGGCAGCGCCGTTGATCGATCTTCCAGCGCGCGCAGCGAGTTCGTCCGCGCTGTCTTAAAGGTGCGCCAGACTGTCGGTGGTGGTGCGCAGGCGTTCGGATAGTTTGAGCGCGAGCGACTGGTAGAAGCGGCTCGACAAGCCGGGAACCGACGTGAGCAGCGAGAAAATTTCGCTGCGCTCAAGGAGGTCGACTTCCGATGGTTCCAGGGCGAGGACCGTGGCACTGGCCGGGTGATTGTCGACGAACGACACTTCGCCGAACACTTCGCCCGGGCCGAGCATGGCAATGGGGTGTCCCGGGCCTGGGCGGCGCTTTTCGATGCGCACCCGCCCGGAGCGCAGGACGAAGATCCCCGGCGTCTCACTGCCTTCGCGCAACACGATATCGCCCGCGGCGTAGCTGATGCGCCGGGCCCGCTCGGCAAGCAGGCGCAGATCGTCGCTGGTCAGGAATTGAAATACATCGCTCATGTAAGAAAGTTAAGGCGAGCGTAGTTGTTTTTCAATGTTTATCTGCTTTATTCACAAGGGGAAGGTGGGCGGATGTTGCATGCAGCGAAACATTCCCCTTTTTCAGATACCGGTTTTTGTGTTCGAAATCGTGCACAAAGCGCTGAAAAGGTGCACAATTCAACAAAATTACAACAAGGTTAGGGTCGGTATGTCGAGTCCTGTGCCGTGAGGCCG
Organism: uncultured Propionivibrio sp.; assembly: GCA_964531885.1. Classification (GTDB taxonomy): domain Bacteria; phylum Pseudomonadota; class Gammaproteobacteria; order Burkholderiales; family Rhodocyclaceae; genus Propionivibrio. The sequence continues at coordinate 789 of CAZHFS010000585.1, read as the reverse complement.
GATGTGGCAACCTCCTCTGCCGTGATCATTGTTTGTCGGCGATTTTAAATTGGAGGTTTGAATGAAGAAGCTCGTTCTCTTTGCCTTGGGTGTTTCCTCGGCTTCTCTGGCGTTTGCCCAGCAGTCTGTGGCTGCCTACACGACCCTTGAGGAACCGCACGCCAAGCAGCTCTTCGAGCGCTTCGAGAAGGATACCGGCATCAAGGTCAATTGGCAGCGCCTGGCAGGCGGTGAGGTGGAAAGCCGTCTGGAAGCGGAAAAAGCCAATCCGCAGGCGTCGATCTGGGTCGGTGGCGTCGGTCTCAACCACATGAGCGCCAAGGCCAAGGGCCTGACGGCTCCGTACAAGTCGCGCCTGGCCGACAATACGCCGCCCCAGTACCGTGACAAGGACAACTTCTGGATCGGACTCTACGTTGGTCCGCTGGCCTTCATCACCAACGAGAAGGTGGCCAAGGAGCAGGGTCTTACGCCGCCGAAGTCGTGGGCCGATCTGCTCAAGCCCGAATTCAAGAACAAGGTGCGCGTTGCCAACCCGACGACCTCGGGTACGGCCTATAACGTGATCACCACCATGCGTTACATCTACAAGGGCGACGAAGAGAAGACCTTCGACTACCTGCGCAAGATGGACGCCAGCATCAACCAGTACACCAAGTCCGGCGCTGCCGGCAACAAGAGCGTCGCCATCGGCGAGATCCCGGTGGCCATCGGCTATGCGCACGACATGGTCAAGCTCAAGGTCGAAGGCGCGCCGGTGGTCATCACCGTGCCGTCGGAAGGCACGGG
>CAZHFS010000584.1:0-1658 GCA_964531885.1 uncultured Propionivibrio sp. | reverse complement strand
GGGGCATCGCGTTTTTCGTGCAGGGCGCTGGCCAGACGAAGGAACTTCTCCGGTTCGTAGCGCTTCTCGCGCAGCATGACGCCCATCGGCTCGAACACCTTGATTATGTCCTTGAAGGCCTGTTGCCGGGTTTTCACCGGCTGACCGGGACGGGTGTCTTCTACTTCGCCACAGGCGGCAAGAAGAAGGAAAAGCGAGCAGACAAGGGGAATGGCACGATGGGACATGGAGAATTCCTGAGAAAAACGACCGCCGATTATCCCCAATCTGGCCCGGCCTTGCACGTTCCTCCGTGCCGCGTCCTGTCGTGTTGCTTTGCGCCCAAGGATTTAACGCCGACTGAGCGCGTAAACGTCTATCAGTGGTGGCTTTGCATTAAAATCGACGGTTTCGTAATTCAAGCCGGACTCACATGAAAAGCGCCGAAATCCGCCAGAAATTCCTCGACTTCTTTGCCGCCAAGGGCCACCAGATTGTTTCTTCCAGCTCGTTGGTGCCGCATGAAGATCCGACGCTGCTGTTCACCAACGCCGGCATGAACCAGTTCAAGGACGTCTTCCTCGGCTTCGACAAGCGGCCTTACACGCGCGCCACCACCTCGCAGAAATGCGTGCGCGCCGGCGGCAAGCACAACGATCTGGAAAACGTCGGCTATACCGCGCGTCACCACACGTTTTTCGAAATGCTCGGCAATTTTTCGTTCGGCGATTACTTTAAGCTGGACGCCATCCAGTACGCTTGGGAGCTGCTCACCGTTGTTTTCAAGCTGCCGCCGGAACGCTTGTGGGCGACGGTTTATGCCGAGGACGATGAGGCCTACGACATCTGGCACACGGTGATCGGCTTGCCCGCCGAGCGCATCGTGCGCATCGGTGACAACAAGGGCGCGCGCTACGCTTCCGACAATTTCTGGATGATGGGTGACACGGGTCCTTGCGGCCCATGCACCGAGATCTTCTACGATCATGGCGAGCACATTCCTGGCGGGCCGCCCGGATCGCCCGACGAGGATGGCGACCGTTACATCGAGATCTGGAACAACGTTTTCATGCAGTTCAACCGGGACGAGCAAGGCGTCATGCATCCGCTGCCCAAGCCCTCGGTCGATACCGGCATGGGGCTCGAACGCATGGCCGCCGTCCTGCAACACGTCAACAGTAACTACGACATCGACCTCCTCCAAAATCTGGTCAAGGCCGCGGCCCGCGAAACCAGCGACAGCGATCTGTCCAGCCCGTCGCTGCGCGTTCTCGCCGATCATATCCGGGCCTGTTCCTTCCTCATTGCAGACGGCGTCATCCCCGGCAACGAAGGGCGCGGCTATGTGCTGCGCCGCATCATCCGCCGCGCGATCCGCCACGGGTACAAACTCGGTGCACGGGCAGCATTCTTTTACCGCATGGTGCCGGATCTCGTTGCCGAAATGGGGAGTGCCTACCCGGAATTGGTCAGCGGCGAGAAGCGAATCACCGAGGTCCTCAAGCAGGAAGAAGAACGCTTCTTCGCTACCATCGAGCACGGCATGTCCATCCTCGAAAACGAATTGACGGCCATGAAAAGCAAGGGTGTCCTGAGCGGTGAGACGGCGTTCAAGCTGCACGATACCTTTGGTTTCCCGCTGGACCTGACCGCCGATATCTGCCGCGAACGCGGGGTGA
>CAZHFS010000583.1:0-1668 GCA_964531885.1 uncultured Propionivibrio sp. | reverse complement strand
ACGTTGAAGCACTGCACGCCCATCTCCGGCGAGCGCTTGCTGGCCGGGACTTCCTTGCCGGTCAGGACGCGGATCAGTTGCTTGGCGCCACCCGCCGGGTAGCGTGTGGGGACCGGGATCACCGAGAAACTCTCGCCGCGGGCAGAGACCGCAGCCTGCATGGCGGCGATGGCCTCGGGTTTGTTGTCCTCGATGCCAATCAGGACGCGCTTGGGTTCGAGCAGGTCGCGGAAGATCGCGATGCCGCGCACGATTTCATCGGCACGCTCGCGCATCAGCAGATCGTCGCAACTCATGAACGGTTCGCACTCGGCACCGTTGATGACGAGTTCTTCCATCGGTACCGACTTGGCGGCCGTCAGCTTGGCATGGCTGGGAAAAACGGCGCCGCCCAGACCAACCACGCCGGCATCGCGCAACAGGGTGCGCACGCGTTCGGGGGCCAGGGTGCGGTGGTCGACCGGCTGGCGTTCGCTCCATTCGTCGCGCCCGTCGGCCTCGATGACCACCGACAGCGTGGGCAAGCCGGACGGATGTGCGGCCAGGCGCTCTTCGACAGCGAGGACGGTGCCCGAGGTCGGAGCGTGTACGGCCGAAGAAATCCATTTGTCCGGGCCGCCGATTTTCTCGCCCTTGAGTACGCGCTGACCGACGCTGACGAGCGGTTCCGGCGTGCCGCCGATGCTCTGGTGCAGCGGGACGACATAGCGCGGCACGAGCGGCGCCTGGCCGATCGGCAGGCCGAGCGACGGCGACTTGTGGGTGTCCGGCTTGACGCCACCCTTGAAGCGGAAAAGTTTGTGCAGCATGTTCATTGGGGCGGGCGTGGTGCGGCGTCGTCTGTTGTTGCCTGGCGGGCGGGGACTGGCTGGATGGCGATCACCGGGTACTTCCACTTCCAGTTGTCGAGCTGCTCGGGGATAGCCTCCATGCGGATGCATTCGACCGGACAGGGCTTGATGCACAGTTCGCAGCCGGTGCACTGCGCTTCAATGATGGTGTGCATCTGCTTGGCCGCGCCGACGATGGCGTCGACCGGGCAGGCCTGGATACACAGCGTGCAGCCGATGCAGGTCTGCTCGTCGATGATCGCCACCTGCTTGGGTTTTTCCTCGGCGTTGAGTGGTTTCACTTCGCGTCCGAGCAGGTCGGCCAGCCGTTGCACGCCTTCCTGTCCGCCGGGCGGGCACAGGTTGATATCCGCCTCGCCGTCGGCGATGGCCGTGGCGTAGGGTTTGCAGCCCGGATAACCGCACTGGCCGCACTGCGTCTGCGGCAGGATGGCGTCGATCTTGTCGACCAGCGGATTGCCTTCGACCTTGAACTTGATCGAGGCGTAGCCAAGGGCGGCGCCAAGGACGACGGCGCCGAGGGCCATGACCAGGATGGCTTCAATCATTGGTAGCGGTCCAGTCCGGCGAAGCCCATGAAGGCCAGGGCCATCAGCCCGGCGGTGACCATGGCGATGGCCACTCCGCGGAAGGGCACGGGTACGTCCGCCCCCTCGATGCGTTCACGGATGCCGGCAAAGAGGATGAGCACCAGAGAAAAACCGATGGCGCTGCCGGCGCCAAAAAGCAGCGATTCGAGGAAGTTGTATCGGTTGGCGACGTTGAGCAGCGGCACGCCGAGCACCGCGCAGTTGGTGGTGATCAGCGGCAGGTAGAT
>CAZHFS010000582.1:0-1688 GCA_964531885.1 uncultured Propionivibrio sp. | reverse complement strand
GTCGAACTCCGCATCGTCCAGAAAATCGCCGAGGAAATCGGTTGCCGCGCCCCGCAAGTCGCCGCCGCGGTCGGGCTGCTCGACGAAGGCGCCACCGTACCCTTCGTCGCCCGCTACCGCAAGGAAGTCACGGGCGGCCTCGACGACACCCAGTTGCGCACGCTGGAAGAGCGCCTGACCTACCTGCGCGAACTGGAAGACAGGCGCGCGGCGATCCTCGCTTCGATCGACGAACAGGGCAAGCTCACCCCCGAACTCGCCGAACAGATCGCTGGCGCCGAAACCAAACAATCGCTCGAAGACCTCTACCTGCCCTACAAACAAAAGCGCCGCACCAAGGCCCAGATCGCGCGCGAAGCGGGCCTTGCGCCCCTCGCCGAAGCCCTGCTCGCCGATCCGACGCTAACCCCCGAGCGCGAAGCCGAGCAGTACCTCAACGCCGAGGCCGGGTTTGCCGACGTGAAAGCCGTGCTCGACGGCGCGCGCCAGATCCTGATGGAGCAGTTCTCTGAAGACGCGGCGCTGCTCGGCACACTGCGCGAGTACCTGAATGATCATGGTGTCGTGAAATCGACCGTCGTCGAGGGCAAGGAAACCGAGGGGGCCAAATTCCGTGACTACTTCGACTACAGCGAACCCCTCGCCGACATTCCCTCGCACCGGGCGCTGGCCCTCTTCCGCGGGCGCAACGAAAGCGTGCTGCAGGTCGCGTTGGTGCTCGACTCGGAACTCGACCCGAACAACAAACCCGTCGGCCCCAATCCCTGCGAAGGCCGCATCGCCAAACAGTTTGGCATCAGCGACCAGGGCCGCCCGGCCGACAAATGGCTCGCCGACACGGTGCGCTGGACCTGGCGCGTCAAGGTTTTCATGCACCTTGAGCTCGACCTCATGAACACCCTGCGCGAACGCGCCGAGGAAGAGGCGATCCGCGTCTTCGCCAGCAACCTGCACGACCTGCTGCTCGCCGCCCCGGCTGGCCCGCGCGCCACGATGGGCCTCGATCCCGGCCTGCGTACCGGGGTCAAGGTCGCTGTCGTCGATGCCACTGGCAAGTTGCTCGACACCGCCACCATCTACCCGCACGAGCCGCGCCGCGACTGGGATGGCTCGCTGCACACCCTGGCCGCACTGGCCGCCCGGCACCAGGTCGACCTCATCAGCATCGGCAACGGCACCGCCTCGCGCGAGACCGACAAGCTCGCCGGCGATCTCATGCGCAACTACCCCGAACTCGGCCTGAAAAAGATCGTCGTCTCCGAAGCCGGGGCCTCGGTATATTCAGCCTCCGAGTACGCCGCGCGCGAATTTCCCGAACTGGATGTGAGCCTGCGTGGTGCGGTGTCGATCGCCCGCCGCTTGCAGGACCCGCTCGCTGAGCTGGTGAAAATCGACCCAAAGAGCATCGGTGTCGGCCAGTACCAGCACGACGTGAGCCAGAGCAAGCTGGCACGCGCGCTCGACGCCGTGGTCGAGGACTGCGTGAACGCCGTCGGCGTCGATGTGAATACGGCCTCGGCGCCCCTCCTGACGCGCATTTCGGGCCTCAACAGTACGCTCGCCGCCAACATCGTCGCGCACCGCGACAAGCACGGCGCCTTCAGGAGCCGCAAGGCACTGCTGGAAGTACCTCGACTCGGCGAAAAGACCTTTGAGCAGGCCGCCGGCTTCCTGCGCATCAACGCCGG
>CAZHFS010000581.1:0-1694 GCA_964531885.1 uncultured Propionivibrio sp. | reverse complement strand
CAACGCGTCCGGCAGGATTCACTGCAGAACGGCAAAGAGGCGAATGCGCACCTTCTGAGCGGGTTTGCATCGAGCTTTGGCGCGTTTCGGGAAAGCAACAAGGACCTGGCTGCTGGCGAGCGCGTTTCCGAAGCAACAAAACGCTACCTCAAGTTCTTTGAGTCGGCGCTGCGCCGGACGACACACCCGAAAGTCTCGGCAACGGTCGATCGGGCGCTGGCCAATTACCGGGCCGGCAGCAAGACGCTGATCTTCTGCGAACGCTTGGCGACGCAAGACGAAATCGTCCAAACCTTGCGCAACCGAATTGCCGTGGAAGACTTCCAGTCGATCGGCATCGATGGCACCAAACGCATGCGCCGCGACATCCTCAGGGACCATCTCGCAGTGGAACTCTACTGGAGCCGCTCGTGGCAAGCCGCCCATAGAAAATCCGAGAAACTCATTGCGAATCAGGAACAGATTTCAGCAGCCTTAGAGCGCCTTGAGGAGCGACTTGGTCGCCTGAACAGCCGGCAGCGCGACAAGATCCTCGACTTGTTGTTGCTCGCTGCCCACTCGCCGCACAACCTGTGCACGGACATGTTCCGGGGCATCCTGGAATCCGAAGCAGCCCTACGCGTCTATCTGCGGCTTGAGTCCAATCCGGAACTGCAGTCCTTCGATGACGACCCGGACGACGAACCCGATGCCAATCCCCTGGCGGACGCACTAGGAGAAATCACCAACGGCCCGACAATCTGGCACCCGGTCGACGACTCGGTGGCCTTGCATGCCCGCCTTTGGAAACTGCTTGAGGACGAGTGCGCGCAGTTTCAGAACAGCGCGGGATCGGCTGACCTGTCTGCGTTCGCGCACCTCTTGCTGGATGTCGGTCAGGGATTACGCAAGATCCTGCTGCGACTCGACACCCTGGCTAGCATCGGTAGCGCACGAGCAGAGCGACTTGGGGTGGCAGCCGTCGAGGTCATCAATCATTCGACCGATCATCCCCTGCGCTCCCCCTGGCACCGGCTTCAGAGCTTCCTGGGTGTGCTTTGCGACGCCCAGGGCAGCATTCGCCGGCCGCAACAGCACAGCTCGCGTCGCCAAAGCTTGTGGAAGGGCGTCTACCTGCGGGATGAGGAAATCGTGACCGAACTCCACGGCGACGTTAAACCGGAGACCCGGATCAGCCGATGCGCGGCGTTCAATTCGCCCCTGTTACCCGACATCCTGGTGTGCACCGCGATTGGTTCGGAAGGTATCGACCTCCACCTCAATTGCGACGAGATCATCCATCACGACCTCCCATGGAACCCGGCGCGCTTTGAGCAGCGAACCGGCCGCATCGATCGCGTCGGCTCTCTGGGTGAACGCATGTATCAGGTTGATCCGCAACAGCATCGCCTGGACATTGGCGTGCCATTTCTAGCGTTCGACTACGACGAGTTTCGCTTCAAGACCCTCCATTCACGCGCACAAAAGTTCGAGGTTCTTTTGGGACAACCCGAATTTACGACCGACGTTGATGAGCGCCTTGACGATCCGGACAATACAGATCCAACTCGAACTGACGAAGACGAAGCAACGAACATCTCGGCTCCTCCAGCAGTTTCCCTCCCAGCTGAATTGGTTGACCTAATCCGCATCGATCTTTCCGCTGAATCGTTCTCGCTATAGCAGACGTTCCGTGTCATGAGTTGAGCGGCTGG
>CAZHFS010000580.1:0-1708 GCA_964531885.1 uncultured Propionivibrio sp. | reverse complement strand
GAGCTCGGCAAGAGCATCGAACTCGTGATCAGCGGCGCCGAAACCGAGCTCGACAAAACCGTGGTGGAAAAAATCGGTGACCCGCTGATGCATCTAGTGCGCAATTCCCTCGACCACGGCATCGAGCCCACCGAATTGCGTCTGGCCCGAGGCAAACCGGCCTGTGGACGGGTATCGCTCAATGCCTATCACGACTCGGGCAGCATCGTGATCGAGGTCTCGGACGACGGCGGCGGTCTTAATCGCGAGCGCATCCGGGCCAAGGCCATTGAGCGTGAGTTGATCGCACCGGAAGCGACACTGTCTGACAACGAAGTCATCAACCTGATCTTCGAACCCGGCTTCTCCACCGCCGACAAGGTATCCAACCTCTCCGGCCGCGGCGTCGGCATGGATGTCGTGCGTCGCAACATCCAGGCACTGCGCGGCACCGTTGAAGTCGCCTCCTCCGAGGGCGCCGGATCGACCTTCACCATCCGCCTGCCACTCACCCTGGCAATCATCGACGGCTTTCTGGTCGGCATCGGCACGGCCTCCTACGTGATCCCGCTCGATGCCATCGTCGAATGCATCGAGCATCGCGGCATCGCGGGAGAACGCAACTTCCTCAACTTGCGCGGCGAAGCCCTGCCCTTCATCCGCCTGCGCGACCTGTTCGAGCTCAAGGGCTCGCCGCCCGAGCGCGAAAGCATTGTGGTCGTGCAATACGGGGGCCAGCGCGCCGGTATCGTCGTCGATCAGTTGATGGGCGAATTCCAGACCGTCATCAAGCCGCTCGGCCGGATGTTCGCCAACCTGCGCGTGATCGGCGGTTCGACGATTCTGGGCAGCGGCGAAGTCGCCCTGATTCTGGACGTGGCCGCTCTGGTCAACCACGTTGCGCACCGCGAAGAAAACCGCCTGCAGTCGCCTCGCGGCCCGCAGGCCTCTGGCCAGCTCGGCGCCCCTGCAACCGTCTGATCGAAGGAGACCCGCATGTTCAAGAACCTTAAAATCGGCGTCCGTCTGGCCCTTGGCTTCGCGCTCGTCCTCGCCCTGCTGATTGCCATCTGTGCTCTGAGTTTTCAGCGCATCAGCGCCCTCGATCGTGAAGTCGGAATCATGGCCAATGAGCAATTCCCCAAAACCGTGCTGGCCAACGACATCATCGACGCAGTCAACCTGGCCACTCGCCAACTGCGCAACGCCATTCTCTATACCGGGCAGGAACGCACCAGTTCCCTTGAGCAGATCACCCAGCAGGGCAAGAAAATCAACGAAGCACTGGAAAAGCTGGAAAAACTCCTGAGCAGCAACAAGGACCGGGAGCTCTTCAAGCTCATGGTCACCGCCCGCGCCGATTATCGGGCTTCGCAGGAAAAAGCCATCCAGATCATCAACTCAGACAAGAAGCCCGACGTCCAGAAAACCGAGTTCGTGCAACTCTTGCAGGGCGAACTGCGCAAGACCCAGGGCGAGTACATGAAACGGGTCAACGATCTGATCGATTACCAGACCGAACTCGTCGCCCAGAGCGGCAAGAACGCGACCAGCATGGCTGCCGAGGCAAAACAGTTGATCCTGGTCATGGCGATCGTTGCCCTCGTTATCGCCATCCTCTTTGCCTGGTGGGTCACGCGCAGCATCACCAAGCCTCTCGGCGAAGCGGTCGGTGCGGCGTCGCGTCTGGCCGAGGGCGATCTCACCGTGCGTCTGGACACCGACAGCA
>CAZHFS010000579.1:0-1715 GCA_964531885.1 uncultured Propionivibrio sp. | reverse complement strand
ACCGGCACCGGCGGCAATACGGCAAAGGGTTCGCCCGTCATCACAACAGCACGATGCGGCCAAACTGTCCCAGCGCACCGGCGGCCGCCTTGGTCAGATCGGCCAACACCTGTCCGGAGAGTTCGAATTTCATCAGATCGGAGCCGATCACCGACAAGTCCTTCGCCGGATTGATGGCGACCCGGTAGAGATCGATCACGACTTCCTTGTTGGAGTCCGCCGTGTTCAGGCCCTCGAAGCGAACCCAGCGCTCCGGCAGCGGCTGCGTGAACATCGCCGTGACGCTGGCCGCGCCATAGCTGTAGCTCGCCGTGATGGCGCCGGTAACGCCGGTAATGTCGGTGAACATGATCGAGCCATGCTTGGCGTTGACCGTGTATTTACCTGCCGCCACGGTCGTGGCACCGGCCTTCACCACAACCGAGGAAACGTTTTGTTTGCCGAGCAGATAGAGTTTTCCGAGTTCGGCGGTGGCAATGACGGCCTCGTCGGTCACGGTACCGGTGGTCAGGGTCGTGGTCGATCCGTACAGGGCGAGTTCGAGGTTGGTCTGGATCAGTTCCTCCAGGGTGCAGGCGAACTCGCCCTTCTTGGTCTTGATGAGTTGCAGATCGGTCAGGCGCTGGCCGGATTGCGATTCCTGATGCTCCAGGGTTTCGACCGACAGCGACACCTTGAGGTCGGGGACGTTGCCGACGAAGGTGAGGCCTTGCGGATTGCCGCTGGTGTCGCGCGAACCGATGAAAACGCGTCCTTGTCCAGAGAAATAGGTCATGAGGTGTTACTCCTTGTGGGTGGTAGTTGAAGTTGCTTGGCTTGCTTCGTTGTGGCGGGAGCGCCGGGGATCGGCAGATGTGGCGGCCTGGCCAACGCCGTGCTCGATGAGCCAATTCGCCGTGCTGTCATCAACATCGATGATGCTGCCAGCGCCATGCTCGACGCCGGCATGGGTGTGGATCCTTAGGAGTTCGATTTGCATAGTTCATCCTTGCTGTGAGAGGTCAGAGACCAGGGTTCGATACGAGATTTGGTAACGGGCGGGAATGGCGATCACGCTCGCATCGGCATCCTCGGCATCCCACTCGCATTCCAATTCCTGCAGGCCCAATAACAGGCCGCCAAAACTGGCCTGCGCAAAAAGTGCGGCATGGGCGGCCACCAACAGTTGATCCGCGACGACATGCGCCGGCAGCCCGCTTTGATCACGGGCCAGAGCCGTCAGCCGGATGACAAGATGGCGCTCGACCCGGTCGTTGGGTCGCGCGACGATGTTGTCCGACTCGGGAAAAATCAGCAGTGCCGGTGATTGCTCGCGGGTCACACCCACCGGTGGAGAGCGGATAAGCGTGGCACCCTGTGCCAATGCCACGGGCGCCAGTGCTGCCATCACGCCCTGCAGCAGGCGCTCTCGAATCGAAGAAGTCATGTCAATCCTGTAAGAGGTCCGTAAAATGACGCGCAGGAATCAGGGAGATCCAGACCGTCATGGCGATATCCGTTGCCCCGAAAAAGAAGCACCGCAGTAGTCAGTCGTCGCCCAGCCACTACACGCTGCGTGTCGAACTCCTCGGCATCCAGCCGACCATCTGGCGGCGTATCCATCTGGACGGCCGTACCCGACTCGACGTGCTGCATCACATCCTCCAGGCCGCCATGGGCTGGTCGGATTCCCACCTGCACAAGTTCGAGATTCGCGACAAGCACTACGGGGTGCC
>CAZHFS010000578.1:0-1722 GCA_964531885.1 uncultured Propionivibrio sp. | reverse complement strand
AACATGGGCAGCCAGGGTTACGTGTATCGCCACGCGATGCAGGTCAACCGCACCATCCTGATCGAGGACCCCGGCCAGAGCGCGATCTGCGCCCTATGCGACAACAAGCTGTTCTGTGAGGAAATGCTCGACCTCGCCGCACCGATATCGCTCGACGGCGCGGTGATCGGCGTAATCGGCATCATCTGCTCGACCCCGCGCCAGCGCGACCATCTGCTCGCGGGCAAGGACAAGTACATCAGCTTCATCGAGCAGATCGCCCAGCTGATCGCCGGCAAGGCCTACGAATACCGCGAGCGGCAGCGCGAAAAGGACACCTTCGCGGTGTTCCGGCGCATGATCGAGACGATGAACAACGGCGTTGTCGCACTCGACGGCGCAGGCATCGTCTGGCACGCCAACCAGTCGGCAGCCCGCCTGCTGCAGCGCCCGGACGACCTGATCGGACGGCGCCTGTCCATCGAACTGACCGGCGACGTGCTCTACGATTTCGAGGAAGCCTGGCTCGGCTTCGACGCCTTCCGCCTGCACGCCCTGTGCACGCGCATCCGGCTGACCACCGCCGAACGCGGCGAGGTGACGCTGATCGTCTTTCAGGATGCCGCCGACTACATGGCGCCGGCCAGCGCCCCCACCCAAGCGGGACTGGCGCCGGGGCGCTTCATCGGCGATTCGCCGGCCATCCGCCAGGTGCGCGCGCTGATCGACAAGATCGCCGCCGGCAACGCCACCGTGCTCATCACCGGCGAGAGCGGTACTGGCAAGGAGGTCGTCGCTTCCGAGATCCACCGGCACAGCCCGCGCCGCGACGGCCCCTTCGTGACCATCAACTGCGCCTCGATCCCCGAGCAACTTCTCGAAAGCGAACTCTTCGGCTACGTCAAAGGCGCCTTCACCGGCGCCGACCCCAAGGGCCGCGTCGGCAAGTTCGAACAGGCCAGCGGCGGCACGATCTTCCTCGACGAAATCGGCGACATGCCGGTCTACCTGCAGGCCAAGCTGCTGCGCGTGCTGCAGGAGCGCGTGGTGACCCGCGTCGGCTCGAACCAGACCATCCCCATCGACGTCCGCCTGATCACCGCGACCAACAAGGATTTGATGGCGCAGATCGCCGAGAAACAGTTCCGCGACGACCTTTACTACCGCATCAACGTCATCGAACTCACCCTGCCCTCACTGCGCGAGCGGCGCGAGGACATCGCCGAGCTCACCCAGCACTTTCTCGACGAGTTCGCCGAGAGCTACGGCAAGCCGCGCGCCCGCCTGCCCGAGGAGGTGGCCAATGCGCTCTATTTCTACACCTGGCCGGGCAACGTGCGCGAGTTGCGCAACGCCGTCGAGCACCTCTACGTGATGCGCGGTGACGCCGCCGAATTCAACGTCAGCCACCTGCCGCGGCGCATCCAGCCGCAACGCGCGCTGCCGCCGCAAGCCGCCGGCCCACTCGCCGGCAATCCAGCCAGCATTTCCGACGAAGCCGCGCAGCTCGCCCAACTGCTCGACCGCCACGGCTGGGATGTCGAAGGCAAGAAACACGCGGCCCAGGCACTCGGCATCGGCATCGCCACCCTGTACCGCAAGCTGCGCCAGCACGGGATCGGCAAGCGCTGACACCGAAAAAAATCCCGCATGCCGAAACACGGCTGCGGGATCAACAATCCGGACGAGGCAGCGGAGGACGCCGCGTCCGTGAGGCAACTTAACGCCAGGCAATGGCCTCGA
>CAZHFS010000577.1:0-1725 GCA_964531885.1 uncultured Propionivibrio sp. | reverse complement strand
TGGCCGTCTTGAGATCACGCCTGAGCGCATCGCCATCAACGTGGATGACTTCAGGATTCCGGACAATGGCGGGTTTCAACCCATCGATGAACCCATCGTCCCGGCTGGGCCGCCAGCATACTGGTCCACCCTGCCCATCAAAGCGATGGTCCTCGCCATGAAGCAAGCGGGTATTCCGGCGTCCGTCTCAAATACGGCGGGAACCTTCGTTTGCAACCACCTGTTCTACGGGCTCATGCACTGTCTTGCGCAACAGCGGAATGGCGTTCGCGGAGGTTTTTTGCATATCCCTTACCTGCCCGAACAGGCAGCACGCCTGGGTGGCCAGCCAAGCATGTCTGTTGAGTGCGTGGTCAAGGGCCTGGAAGCAGCGATCACTGCCGCACTCGGTGTGGAGAGTGATATTGTCGAGCAAGGTGGAACCATCTGTTAGCCGGCTATTCGGTTGAAAGACAGAAAGGCGGCCAGTTTGGCGCGTTTGGTTGCTGATGAACCCCACCTTTCTCGGAAGGTGGGGTTTTTGTTGATGATTTCAGAAGAGGTTTAAGTGATCGCGGTGCAGGGGGTGGGCTCGTGCCGGCGCCAGCCCGTGCGCACTGCTTATGGCGAGCCAACACGATAAACAGGGAGAGGTGAAGATGTCCTATCAATACGATGTGCTGCTGCAAAACGGCACGGTGGTCGACTATGCCAGCGACCGGGAAGCGGTCATGGACGTCGCGGTCGTGGACGGCAAAATCGCTGAAATTGCCCCTGAACTAAACCCGACGCAGGCCCGCGACGTGTTTGACGTCAGCGGTCAGCATGTTGTCCCCGGCATCATCGATCTGCACACGCATTTCTCCAGTTGGGTCGGCGGCCGTTACGGGCACAAGATGTTGGCACTGGCCGGGGTGACTACGGCGCTCGACATGGCCGGGCCAGTTGAAGGCGTGTGGGATTTGGCGCGGGACCATGGGGCCGGGCTGAATATCGCCAGCATCGAGTACGTGCGCCCTGAGCACACTGTCCCGAACGAAGACCCGAGCGAAGCGGAACTGCAGGCGCTTCTGGGGCGTTGTCTACGCCAAGGCGGGCTCGGTCTCAAGCTCCTGGGCGGGCACTACCCGCTGACCATGGACGCGACGGCACGGGCGATCGAACTCGTTAATCGCCACCGGGCCTATGTTGCCTTCCACTGCGGTACGCTACGCAACGGATCGAATATCGACGGCTTTCTCGATGCGGTCAAACTCGCCGACGGCCATGCCCTGCATGTGGCGCACATCAACAGCTACACGCGCGGCCTCAAGCGTCCTTACATGGTGGAAGTGGAGGAGGCGATCTCAGCCCTGATCGACAATCCCTCCTTGCGTTCCGAGTCTTACCTCTCGCCGATGAACGGCACGAGCGCCAAGTGTGCCCAAGGCGTTCCAGAGAGCCTGCAGACCCAGACCAACCTCGCCATGGGCGGCTTCGAGAAGACTGAAACCGGCCTTGCCGAGGCCATCATTGCCGGCTGGGCGCACATCAATCTGGAAGAAGGTGGTCAGATGGTTCTCGCCACGGGCGACAAGGCCCTCGCTTACTGGCGTGCGCACGGCACGGACACGACGGTGAGCTTCAAAGTGAATCCGGCTGAACCGCGCCTGCGCCTTGCGACTGCCAAACGCCCATCCGGCGCGTTTGCGGTCGATTGCCTCAGTACCGATGGTGGCGGGATTCCCCGCAACGTGATCGTGCCCA
>CAZHFS010000576.1:0-1728 GCA_964531885.1 uncultured Propionivibrio sp. | reverse complement strand
GCCGCAGCGCCGGCAGCTCCGGAAGCCAAGAAAGCCGCGCAACAGAAGCATGAAATCTCGGTCGGCACCGGCATCAAGAGCATCGCCGAGCGCACCGGCATTTTCGGCTTCATGAAGGATAACGGCTGGAAAAACCTGCTGATGATCATCGTCGGCTGCGTTCTGCTCTACCTTGGCGTGGTCAAGGATTTCGAGCCGATGCTGCTGGTACCGATCGGATTCGGGACCATTCTGGTGAACGTGCCGTTCGCCGGCATGGGCGATGCGCCACACGGCCTGCTCTATCTGATCTTCGAGTACGGTCTGAACAACGAACTGTTGCCGCTACTGATCTTCATCGGCATCGGCGCGCTATCCGACTTTGGTCCGTTGCTCGCCAACCCGCGCATGGCCATTCTCGGTGCGGCGGCTCAGTTCGGCGTGTTCGGCACGCTGCTCGGGGTCATGGCGCTGAACCTCCTGCCCGGCTTCGACTACAGCCTGATGGAAGCCTGCGCGATCGCCATCATCGGCGGCGCCGACGGCCCGACCTCGATCTATGTGTCGTCGCTTTTCGCGCCGCACCTGATGGGTTCGATCGCCGTGGCCGCGTACTCGTACATGGCCCTGGTACCGCTGATCCAGCCGCCGATCATGCGTGCGCTGACCACGGAAGCCGAGCGCAAGATCAAGATGCACCAGGTTCGCCCGGTGCACAAGATGGAGAAAGTGCTCTTCCCGCTGTTCATCACCGCCCTCTGTGCGCTGATCCTGCCGTCGGCCCTGCCGCTGATGGGCTGCTTCGCGTTCGGTAACTTCGTCAAGGAATCGGGCTGCCTCGAGCGTCTGACCAAGACGATGCAGAACGAGCTGATGAACCTGGCCACGATCTTCCTCGGCCTCGGCGTCGGCATGCAGATGACCGGCGACAAGTTCCTCAACCTCGAAACGCTGGGCATCCTGTTCCTCGGCATGGTCGCTTTCTCGCTCGGCACGGCCGGCGGGGTGATCTTCGCCAAGCTGATGAACATCATCTGGCCGAAGAACCCGATCAACCCGCTGATCGGTTCGGCTGGCGTGTCGGCCTTCCCGATGGCCGCCCGCGTGTCGAACAAGCTCGGTCTGGAAGCCGATCCGCACAACTTCCTGCTGATGCACGCCCTCGGCGCCAACGTGGCCGGCCAGATCGGCTCGGTGGTCGCCGCCGGGGTGATCCTGGCGATCTTCGGCTACTGAACGCGACGGAGCAAAACGAAACGGGTGGCCGCGGCCACCCGTTTTTTCATTTGGGGCAAGCCGGCTTCCGCTATCTGGAGGGCGTCCCCTGCAGGTGATGCTGGGCGATCCACGCCTGGCCGAGCGCGATGCCGCCATCGTTGGGCGGAATGCGGCGAGCCTCGAGCAAGCGCAGCCCGGCCTCGGCCAGACCGGTGCGCAGCCCGCGCCCGAGCACCTGGTTTTGCAGGCACCCGCCGCCGGCAGCCACCGTGGCGTCCGGCGGGGCGATGGACGCCAGCCAGTCGGTTAGCGCAGCGGCCAGCGTGGCGTGGAACAGCGCGGCCCCGAGCCGGGGATTCTTCTCGTCGGCCAGAGCCGCGAACAACGGCCGCAGATCGAGGCAGCCGTGCTCGATCAACCAGCCGCCGGACAGCGGCCGGACCTCGCCCTGGCGTTCGGCCAGTCCTTCGAGCAGCAGCCCGGCCTGGCCGCGGAAGCGCGTCACGGAACAGATGCCCAGCAGCCCGGCGG
>CAZHFS010000575.1:0-1728 GCA_964531885.1 uncultured Propionivibrio sp. | reverse complement strand
TACGACCACAAGAAGATGGGCATCACCGCGCGCGGCGCGTGGGAGGCGGTCAAGCGCCACTTCCGCGAAATGGGTCGCGACACCCAGAGCGAAGCCTTCACCGTGGTCGGCATCGGCGACATGAGCGGCGACGTCTTCGGCAACGGCATGCTGCTCTCCCGCGAGATCAAGCTGCTGGCCGCCTTCGACCACCGCCACATCTTCCTCGACCCGAACCCGGACACGGCCAAGAGCTTTGCCGAGCGTGAGCGCCTCTTCGCCCTGCCGCGCAGCAGCTGGGACGACTACGACAAGGCATTGATCTCGCAAGGCGGCGGCATCTGGCCGCGTACCGCCAAGACCATCCCGCTCTCGCCGGAAGTGCGTGAGTGGCTGGGCATCACGGTCGAGCAGATCGCCCCGCCCGAGCTGCTCAACCTGCTGCTCAAGGCCCCGGTCGATCTCTTGTACAACGGCGGCATCGGCACCTATGTGAAGGCCAGCTCGCAGAGCCACCAGGAGGCCAACGACCGCAGCAACGACGCGATCCGCGTCGACGCCACCGAACTGCGCGCCAAGGTCATCGGCGAAGGCGGCAACCTCGGCATGACCCAGAAGGGCCGCATCGAGTTCGCCCTCGCGGGCGGTCACCTCTACACCGACGCCATCGACAACTCGGCCGGCGTCGATTGTTCCGACCACGAGGTGAACATCAAGATCCTGCTCTCCGGCCTCGTGGCCGGCGGGGACATGACGATGAAGCAGCGCGATGCGCTGCTCGCCTCGATGACCGACGACGTGGGCCGCCTGGTCCTCGCCGACAACTACCAGCAGACGCAGGCCATCTCGCTCGAAGCGACGAATGGGCAAGCGCTCCTGCCGGCGCATGCGCAGCTGATCCGCACCCTGGAAGCCAAGGGCGCGCTCAACCGGGCCATCGAGTTCCTGCCCGACGACAAGGCGCTCACCGAGCGCGGCCAGCTGCGCCGCGGCCTCGTGACCTCTGAAATCGCCGTCCTGCTCGCCTACAGCAAGATCGCGCTCAAGGAAGCGATCCTCGCGTCGCCCTTGCCGGACGCCGCCGAGCTGCAGGAGCTGCTCGTCGAGTACTTCCCGCCGGCGCTGGTCAAGGCGTGTGCGGCGCAGCTCCCGAGCCACCCGCTCAAGCGCGAGATCGTCACCACCCAGCTCGTCAATCGCCTGGTCAACCGCATGGGCACGACCTTCGTGGTCCAGCTCTCGGACGAGACCGGGGCCGATGCCGCGCAGGTGGCCAGCGCCTGGTACGCGGCGAGCACGCTGCTCGGCGCCGAGGCGGCCTGGCAGGCCATCGAGGCGCAGGACCTCAAGGTCCCGGCCGCGCAGCAGATGGCCCTGATGAGCGCCCTGCGCGAGATGGTGGGCAATGCCACGCAGCAGATCCTCGCTTCGCCGCAGACCGCCGGGGCGTCGATCTCGGTCATCGTCGAGCGCTATCGCGCGGCGATCAGCCAGGCGATGGCCGCGGCCCAGGCCGGCAAGACGGGCGACGAGGGCCTCGCGGCCCTGCTCGAGGCGCGCGCCACCGTGGTCGGGGGCATCGAGCTCGTCGATCTGGCCAACGCCAGTGGCCGGCCGCTGGCCGAGGTGGTCACCGCCAGTGCCCAGCTCGACGCCAACGTCGATCTGCCCTGGCTGGCCCGGGCCATTGCCCGCCTGCCGGCCAGCAACCGCTGGCAGGCCCGTGCCCGCGCCCAGCTCGCCAACGAG
>CAZHFS010000574.1:0-1741 GCA_964531885.1 uncultured Propionivibrio sp. | reverse complement strand
CAGGAGCCAGCACTTGCGCCCAACCCGGCGCAAGGCGCCGCGCCGCTACCGTTAAAGGATGATCCGCGCCAAGCACACTCTCAGGCGCCTGTGACCACAGCCGCAGACTGGCCAACAGGATGGCCGCCAGCATGAGCTGGCAAATCGCGATCGTGGCATAGCCTGCCGACCAGTTACCACCCGACGCCAGCGTCGCGCTGAAGATCAGCGGCCCGAGCGTGGCGCCTCCCCCCCAGCAGGCATGCAACCAGTTCATGTGTCGCGACGAATAGTGGCGCGCAACGAAATGATTGAGACCAGCGTCCACCGCTCCCGCCCCTAGCCCCAGTGGGAAAGCCAGCACGATCAGTTGCGCAAAGCTCGACACGTGCGCCATCCCAAGCAGCGACAGGCCCGTCATTAACGCACTAACGAGCGTCACCGGCCCAGTCCCGAATCGTGCCAGGATGTGCCCGCCAGCGAACCCGGACAGGGCTGAGCACGATGCAAGACAGAAAGTGACCAGTCCAAGCGCCTCAATCGGCTGCCCAAGGGTCAACCGCATTAATGGCCAGGCCAGTCCGAGTACGCCGTCAGGCAGCCCCAGACTGATGAAAGCCATGTAGATGACGACCAGCAGCGCCACCCGTTTCCACGTCGAAAAACACTCCTTATGTGCTCCAGAAGTCCTGATCTCCGCTGGCCCGCACACATCGTTGTGGTTCACGGGACGACTCCCGTCGGAGCGAGTCGAACCGAAACGCCAGCGCGCTGGAAGGCCTCAATGTGTTCGATGGGCGCATTCGCCTCAAGTAGCAATTCGCTCAGAACGCTGAGCGGAGCCACCGAAAATGGTGCGCGGGTTCCGAGTTTGTCGGACGTCGCAGCGCTGAACACGCGGTCCGACTGGCGCACGAGCATGCGCTTCAGTTCTGTCTCCTCGAACCCGAACTCGCCGATTCCCGCCTCGACATCGAGCGCGCTCATCCCCAGCAAGTACACATCCGGGCGTAATCCGGCAATATCGTTCATCGTTTTCGCACCCAACGCACTCCCGGTCTGCCGGTCGAAGCGTCCGCCGATAACGATTAGCTCAATGTAGTCGCGCAAAGCCGCCTCGGCAGCCACCCCAGGCGCATTGGTGACTAGTGTCAGCGCGGGGCCGGAGGGCGGCAGGGCGCGCACGGCCGCCAAGTTGGTCGAGCCGGCATCGACGAACACGACCTGTCCGGCCAGGAGTACCGATCCGGCCATGGCGACTCCCAGGGCCCGCTTGCTTTCAGGAGCGATGTCCTGCCGTTCCGCCAAAGAGCCGGATGCGGGCGAACGCGGCAACGCGCCGCCGTAGACCCGCTGGCATAACCCGGCCGCGGCGAGTTCACGCAGATCGCGCCGGATTGTGTCTTCCGATGTTCCAAATTGTTGCGCAAGTGCCTGCGCCACCACTCGCCCTTCCTGCGCCAGAAGTTCGAGAATCAGCCGCTGCCGCTGTTCCGGCAACCAGTACCCCGACGCACCACCAAGAGCCGTTGATTCCATATCAGTTGCACGCCCATCGCGTTATCTTGCATATTGTTGCGCCTAAATATAAAACATGGCGTACAAACGTGCAATAACAAGCACCCTGTTCTGCACAATCAAAGAGATACATTTGGTATTTCTTTCCTCCGTCACAAAGCATCTCGACTCTCGCTGTCCGTTGATTGAAGTCGCTCACGATCTTCGAAAGAAGGGCTAATGAACCAACTGCAAACCACTCCCC
>CAZHFS010000573.1:0-1742 GCA_964531885.1 uncultured Propionivibrio sp. | reverse complement strand
TGCGGGTGGGGTTCAAGGTCAGCTTCTGGGAACCGGTTCGTCGCGTGGATGTCGTGCGTCGGCCGTTTTGCATGACCAGTCTCGGCGGCGTTGAGCTGAACCCCGGGTTTGATGCGCCGCGAGGTTCGCGCTTCAGCCAGGACAGCACCTCGACCTCGTCCTTCTATCAGGTGCATTGGTATGTCGACCCAATCATCTTCTGGCTGGAAGCCATCTTCGACAATGCCTGTCTGGAGCAGAGTTCCTTCGACGTGGCCTACCTCACCGAACTCGATCCAATGTGGCACGACGATGAGCTGACGTTCATTTTTAATCCAGATGTCGCTCTGTTCGGCAATCTGCCGGCCCGCGCTGCCTGTGCTGCGGATTGTGTTGCGGCAACAGCGGGGTTCCCACTGAACACCTTGTTCTGGTGCGCGGGATGCCAAGGAAGCCTCTATCCACTTAACGGAAACGTGCAGGCACATATTGGCGGTGTCCAGGCATCTAGTCTGGAGATGACCCGCCTGATTGCGAAGATGCATCGTGAGGGGCTGATGTGGGCGGCATCCGGCGAGGACGGGCTCTGTGGCTATTACCCGCAGCCGATCATGGACAAGACCGGCTACAAGTACCAGATGCTGTACCCGATCCCGCAGACGGCGAAGATCGCTGGCAAATGTTGCCAGCCCCTGGGGCGATCGACGGTCCTTTGGGGGGCAGGCAAGGAATACCCTTTTGAAGGCGAGGACTTCGCCTACATGGTTTTTCGAAAACGCAACTGCTGCCAAGGAGCCTTTTGAAACCATGAATCAATATCGATGCGGCGTACTCATCGCGGCTTCAATTGCGTGTTCAGTGTCGAGCATTGCATGGGCGCAGGCTGTGCTGCCAAGCGATGGCGACATGCGCGTGGCGCGGCAACGCATGGAGGAAGCTCTTAAGGGGATGGGGCCGGCAAGAGTAGCGAATCCGTTGTCTGTGCCAAAAACTGACGCATTACCGAAGCCAGTAGCCAAGAGTCCGGACATTTCCCAGATCGCAGAGTCCTATCGCCATGCGTCTCCGCCCAGGTCAGAAATGCCATCTGACATTCCTGAGCTGATGGTCTTCGTCTCGTTCTCGATGCCGAAGGAAGCGCTTGAGCGAATCGTCGCCCAGTCGGAAAAGTCGGGCGCCGTCCTCGTCCTTCGCGGTCTCAAAGGCAACTCCCTGAGCCGAATGGGGGAGGAACTGGCCGCCCTGGTCGGGAAGAGAAATGTCACAGCCATTATTCATCCCCCAGCCTTCAAACAGTTCAAGGTGGCTCAAGTACCGGCGTTGGTAATCGCCCGGTCCGGGCAAGCGACCAAGATTGGTGAGGACGGATGCGCTGCTCCGGCAAGCTATATCAAGGTTGATGGCGACGTTGGTCAGGACTACGCCCTTGATCTCATTGAACGCCAAGCACCGAACTGGGCAGAAGCGGCAAGGCGTTATGCCGCAAGATTAGCTGGGGCTCGTCCGTGAGGTGCATATTTGTCTGGTGCATGGTTTTCATGGCGACCGCGACCAACGCGGTAGCACAGGGCTACGACGCAGGTACGGCATTCACTGAGGGCAGGGCGCTTGGATCAGGCTCGATCAATGGTGCCTTTCAGGGCATCGGTAGCGGGAATGCCGCGTCCATGGTTCCAGGTTACGGGCAGAGCGCCACGCAAACTCAGTTGTTCCAAGGCGGGCAGGGTCAGCTATCTGGACCCGGTGTCACTAAGGTTACGGAC
>CAZHFS010000572.1:0-1751 GCA_964531885.1 uncultured Propionivibrio sp. | reverse complement strand
TGCCAGTCCTCGTCCAGCACATTGCCGTAGCGCAGGTCGGTAATTCCGGCACTGCGCAAACGGCCAAGCACGGCAAACGGCGCCGTGAAGGGCGTTGCGGCAAGCAGATGGTGCACCTGGGTACCCACGCGCTCAAGCGGCGCGCCATGGTGTGGGGTGCCGAGAAAAACAAGCTGCCTGACAAATTCAGGCCACTGCATCGCGCCCTGCCGGCCATAGTGCACCGCACTACGGATGAGCAAGCCCCCCATGCTGTGGGCAAGCACGCAGATCGACTCAACGGGAACAGGCCAATGGGCGAGCAAATTCTCGAGTTGTGCCGCCAACTCGCGGCCGTTGTGTGAAATATGCAGCCCGGAGTTGTAGCGCAGATAAACGGGGGAATACCCCAGCGTGGCCGCCAGCATCTCGCCATGATTGACGAGTTGCCCTTGATGCGCCACATCCCATTGCAGTTCGTTCATGCACAGGCCGTGGACCAGCAACAGGATCCGCCCGGAGGCCTCGGGCAGGGGTGTCGGGCTCGTCCAATCGAGGATTTTCCCCTGGTAGCGCAAGGACATCGGAATCGTAAACGGGCTGTCGCTGGCCGCCAGGCGGTCGCCCATGACCCCGTTGAGCACTGCGAGGACGGCTTCGCGTTGCGGCGTCCCAGGGGATGCCTCTTTGGTGGCGGGGAGAATGTGCTCCAGGCCATTCAGGGCCAGATCGAGGCCTTTGCCCACCAAGTGGTTGGTCGCGTAGATGGTCTGGTAAACCAGGCCGGTGATTCCGCGCGTTTGCCCCTTCGCCTTGCCGCCGCGCACCCCCATGAGATCCCAGACCGACTGATGCACGCCTTCGACGATCCGTGTCACCGCATCGACCGCCAGCGTTGCCAACTGAACCGATCCCCGCAGATCCGTCATCTGCAGATGCCTTGGCGCTTGATCCATCATTCGCTTCCTTCTTGCTTTCGGCCCGGCACTGGAATCAGACCGCTGGCTTGAGGCAGCCAATCGGGAAACAGCCACAGGCACAAACGGATGCTCCATAAAGAAAACCGCGCAGAATCAACTGAGACAGGACGCACGGCACGAGACCAGCAGGGTGGAAACGATGCTGCTTTCAATCATAGGTGATAAGCGCACCGCGTCGCGCGGTTTTCTTGCCCTCAGGCGAAACACCGGCTAGCGTAACGTGGCGCCACCACACCACGGAACCCAGCCCATGAAACGCTTGTTCGCCGCTTTGCTGTGCCTTGCCCTGCTCTCCCCGCTGCTTGCCCGTGCCCAGCAGGAGATGGAAGTCATCCCCCTGCGCCACCGCACCGTCGAGCAGGTACTGCCCACCCTGCGCCCGCTGGTCGAACCCGGTGGCGCGCTGTCGGGGATGAACGACCAGCTCATCCTGCGCGCCTCGCGCAAAAACCGTGAGGAGATCAAGCGCGCCCTCGACGCGCTCGACCGCCCGGCCCGCAGCCTGGTCATCCACATCGCGCAGAACCGCGAAGCCACACAGGCCGAGCAAGGCGGCGCCATCTACGGCAGCGTCGGCAACGACAATGTGCGCGTTGTGCAACCGCCCGGCAGCACGGTCACCCACACCACCACCGGCGCGGGAGGTACGGTGGTCATCCGTCAGGGGAGCTCGGTCGTTGGCGCAACCGGCGTTGATACCCGCAGCACCCGCAGTTCAAACAGCGAACAGTCGGTGCGCGTCGTCGAAGGCGGGCGCGCCTTCATCCAGGTCGGCCGCTCCGTCCCGCTGCC
>CAZHFS010000571.1:0-1752 GCA_964531885.1 uncultured Propionivibrio sp. | reverse complement strand
CACCGATTCGGCGGCGCCGCTCAGGGAGGCCAACAATGGCCTCCCTTTTTTCTGGACTCCGCCCCGCTACGCATCACTTCCCCTGGCTGGCATATCGCTAGCGCCAGTTATGTTGAGCACACACTCTTTCCTGGCAGCCTCGTTTCAGCCGTAACGCCTGGCCACCAGCCTAAGCATCTGGGGCCGCCGTTGCAGAACCGACCTGCCGACACCACACCAGCGCGGCAAGCCGAGCATCCGTAATGAGTTCATGGCTGAGTTTGCAGTCAGCAGCCCACAGGTCGATACCGTTAGCATCATCGTCTTCAATTGCCCGCGCCAATGCCAAGGCCGACGACAGGCTGCCTGGCTCCCCCTGCAAGGCCGCCGCCACCGGTACAGGCAAATCGACCGTGCACACGATGTCGTCCAGCGTTTGGCCGAGCAGAACGTCGAGCAAGGAGAAAAGCCCCAGCATGAACAACGCATCGCCTTGCGCCGGCAGTGTACCGTGGCCGGCCAGCAGTTCCATGAAGCGCGCCCGCCCGAGCGCTTGCGCCGTCAACATTTGCTCTCGATACGATGGCTTGCCGAAATCGAAAAGCAGCAATGACAGCCAGCGGTAGAAGCGGTCACGCCCTAGAACAATCAGCGCACGGGAAATGCTGTCGACATGCTGTTGCAGCCCGATTCCGGCCGAATTGATGTAACGCAACAACTTGAACGTCAATACCGGATCTGGCTTGAGGGCCGAAGCAATCACGTCCAGGTCCGCCCCCCCACGAATCTGATTAAGCACATCGATAATCCGCAGCCGGTCAATCTGATTGGACGGAGGACGCCATCCATCGCGTCTCAGGGCGAAAGCCCCGCAGAAGAAATCGAACCCGGCGTGATGGCAAAAGCGAAAGTCATCGTCGGTCTGCAGATTCCTGGCCAGCAGATGCAAAGGGCGTTGGCGCAAACTCCGGTAGGAACGCAGCTCGCCTGCCAGGTGGCGCAACTGCAAACCATTGAGTTTCGCCGCATCGACATCCAGCCACTCGATCAGTGCGCCGAAGGTCGATATTTCTTCGTTTCGGGCAAGCTGCAATCCGACCTCAAAGCCACGTTCCGTTGCGGCACTTAGCCGACTTGCCGCCAGGGTTGGCTCCTGAGTCATCGCCAGCAATAACACGACATTTTTCCGAGGCAAGGTCTCGATCACTGGGTGATCGAGGCTGCCGTCGCTCAGAGCCAGGAATACCCGCTGACCTTCGGTCAGGATTGAAAGGTCGCGTGCGGCAAGGCTACGCAAGAAAGCATCTTCGTACGCTGCCCGGTAGGCCACGCCGCGTTCGTGGCCACGCGCCAGCAGGGCACGATTCAGGCTGAAACGGTAGGCTGCGATGTGCTCGTCGCGACCCAAGACCGTTTCGCAGGCCATGACCGAATGAGTCTGCGCGGGCACCGGAGTCCTCCCTCCCGGTTTCACCATCGGCGCACAAGGAATTGCCTGCGCAGGCGGCGTGGGCGACACGACAGCCTGCGGCTTCTCCTCAGAGGAAGGTCGTCGGCCGAAGCAGTTGCATAGCATTTCGAACAAACGCATGGGAATCGGCTCAAGGCACTCCGCCAAGCGAAGCGATGACCCCATTCAAGCAGATCGGCGCGTCGAACGAAACCCGTACTTCCCCGGATAAAGGCAATTCCCTCCTGCAGAGTCGATGCTATGCCACCGTCACGCAGCGTTACACCGCGTGACACAGATGCTGACATCGTCTCTCCAGGGTG
>CAZHFS010000570.1:0-1755 GCA_964531885.1 uncultured Propionivibrio sp. | reverse complement strand
GGTAGGCGGCGAGCAGCGACAGGTAGCCGTCGGTGTCGCGGTACTTCCAGTCGATGAGGTCGGTGTCGCCGTCGAGGCCGGCGATGTTCTTGCGCCAGGCCGCGATGTACTGCTCGGGCAGGGGCGCCAAGGCCACCCCGTCCTGGCCGAGCAGTTCGGTGGTGATGCCCTGGCGGATCTTGGCCGAGAGCGCCGGATTGACGATCGCCGCCAGGTCCGAGTGGGTATGGGTGTCGATGAAGCCCGGGCACACGATGCGCTCGCGCGCATCATAGACCTGCGTGCCGGGTTCGCCCTCGAAGCTGCCGATCCCGGCGATGACGCCGTTCTCGACGAGGACGTCGGCGACGAAGGCGGGTGCCCCGCTGCCGTCGACGATTTTGCCGCCTTTGAAAATGGTTCTCACAGTAACCTCCCGTTATCGAATCGTTATTACCGTTGCTTAAACCGGATGCGTGCGCTGTCTGGCTGAGGGCTTACGCCTTGGCGCCGCACACGCTGTCCATGATTCCGTAGAAACCTTTGGCCGCGCCGACGAGTTGGTCGACCTCGATGTACTCGTCGATGGTGTGCGCCAGACGTTCGGTCGAGGGCCCGAAGCCCACCGTCGGAATGCCTGCCTCGCCGGCGTAGTGGCTGCCGTTGGTGCAGAACGAGTACTGCTGGATGCTGGGCGTGAGGCCCGCGCCGCGCAGGCCGGCCAGCGCCAGTTGCACCCCCTCTTCCGCCTCGCCGAACACCCAACCGGGGAAAAAGCGCTCGCCCTCGATCTCGTTGCCGGTGAAGCATTTCTCGCGGCCGAAGGCGTAGGAGACCCTGGCCTTGAACTGCGGGTCGGCGGCGGTGAGTTCAGCGATCGCCTGCTGCAAGGGAGCAAGCACCGAGTCCTTGGTTTCGCCAACCAGGAGGCGCCGGTCATAGGTGGCGCGGCAGTAATCAGGCACCACCGAAGCCCCGGGATATGGCGAGGACTTGATGTCGGTGAGTTCAAGGATGCCCGGGCCAAGCACCGGGTGCTGGGTCGGCGGAATCTTGCGGATCAGGTCGATCAGGCGGGTCATCTGATAGACCGCGTTGATCCCGGCCTGCGGGTTAGCCGAGTGCGCCGGCTTGCCAAAGGTCTCGACGACGATCTCGGCGCGGCCGCGCTGGCCGATCTTGAGGTTGAGGTCGGAGGCTTCGCCGATGACCACCAGGTCGGGCTTGTAGGTCTCGCTCACGGCACGCGCGGCGACGCCCTCGAAGCACTCCTCATGCACCACGCAGGCAATGTAGATCTTGCCCGCGAAGTCGCGTTGCTTGTCCTCGGCGAAGAAACCGGCGGCGGAGATCATCGCCGACACCGACCCCTTCATGTCGGTCGTACCGCGCCCGTAGATGCGCCCCTCGACCACCTCGCCGCCGAGCGGCGCGCGCGTCCATTTTTCAGCATCGTAGGGCACGGTGTCGATGTGCCCGTCGAAAACCACCGTCTTGCCCGGACGCGCACCGACGATGCCGCCGACGATATTGCCGTAGCGGTCAATGTTGATCTCGTCGAAACCGTAGGCCCGCATCATTGCCTCGATGGCGCGCACGACACCGCCCTCCTGGCCGGAAAGGCTCTCCTCGCGGACGAGGGTCTGGCAGTTTTCGACGATTTGCGCAATGCGCTGTGCTGCAAACATGAACAACTCCTGTAATGACGTATCGTTATTTGATGAGGCCGTAGGACGGAATCTCGCCGTCCCAGACGATGTCGAGGTAGCGCTGCGG
>CAZHFS010000569.1:0-1758 GCA_964531885.1 uncultured Propionivibrio sp. | reverse complement strand
GCCTACGAGACCCCGACCAAGGAAATCGTCGGCTACGACATCGACATCATCAAGGCCGTAGCCCAGAAGGCCGGCCTGCAGATCAAGATCGTGAACACCCCGTGGACCGGCATCTTCGCCGCGCTCAATAACGGCGACGTCGACCTCGTCATCTCGGGCGTGACCATCAACGAGAAGCGCAAGCAGTCCTACGACTTCACCACCCCCTACTTCGAGGCGCGCCAGCTCATCGCCGTCAATAAGGACAGCACGGTCAAGGGCCTCAAGGATCTGGCCGGCAAGAAGGTTGCCGTGGTCACCGGCAGCACCGCCGACGACATCTCCTCGCGCGAATTCGGCAAGACCAGCCCGGACATCCGCCGCTTCGAGAGCACCCCGGTGATCATCTCCGAACTGGCCAACGGCGGCGTTGACGCGGCAATCGGCGACAACGGCGTGATCGCCTTCCGCACCCAGGAACACAAGCACCTCAAGACGGTAGCCGACGCCAACTTCCCGAAGGAATTCTTCGGCATCGTGGTCAAGCAAGGCAACAAGGCGCTGCTCGACAAGCTCAACGCCGGCCTCGCCGCCGTGAAAGCCGACGGCACCTACGCCCAGATCTACAAGAAGTGGTTCCAGGCCGACGCGCCGGCGCTGCCCGCCCAATAAGGAGCGATGACGTCTAGGTATGGAACAGGTTCTCTGGTTCGGCTGGTTTCGGGCCGACATCATCGCCGAGTACGCCCCGCTCTTCTGGCAAGGCTTGCAGATGACCATTCTGGTCACCGTGGTCTGCATCGCGCAGGGCACGGTACTCGGCCTGCTGCTCGGCATGGCGCGCCTCGCCGAGGCCCGCCATGCGCCGGCCAAGCAGCTGTGCAAATTCCTGCTGCGCTGGCCGGCCACGGTCTATGTCAGCTTCTTTCGCGGCACCCCGCTCTTTGTGCAATTGCTGCTCATGCACTTCGCGGTCATGCCGCTGTTCGTCAATCCGGCCGACGGTCTCATCGTCTCCGGTGAGGCCGCGCGCCACCTCAAGCAGAACTACGGCGCGCTCCTCTCCGGCATCGCGGCGCTCACGCTCAACGCCGGCGCCTACATCTCCGAGGTGTTCCGGGCCGGCATCCAGTCGATCGACCGCGGCCAGTTCGAGGCCTCGCGCTCGCTCGGTCTGTCGTTCGGCCGCACGATGTTTCATATCATCCTGCCGCAGGCCTTCCGCCGCATGCTGCCGCCGCTCGGCAACAACGCCATTTCATTGCTCAAGGATTCGTCCCTGATCTCGGCGATCGGCCTTGCCGAAATGGCCTACGCCGCGCGCACCGTGGCCGGTGCCTACTCGCGCTATTGGGAGCCGTACCTGACGATCTCCCTGATGTACTGGATACTGACGCTGGGCCTGGCCTATGCCATCAAGAGACTGGAGGCGCGCTATGGCCGCGGTGATTCGCGTTAACGGGCTGCACAAGCGCTTTGGCGACCTCGAAGTGCTACGCGGCATCGACTGCGCCATCGCCGCTTCCGAAGTCGTTTGCGTCATCGGTCCCTCGGGCTCGGGAAAAAGCACCTTCCTGCGCTGCCTGAACGGTCTGGAAGACGCCAGCGGCGGCGAAGTGCTGATCGGCGACGTATCGGTGCATCACCCAAAAACCGACGTCGACGCCCTGCGCGCGGACATCGGCATGGTCTTCCAGCGCTTCAACCTCTTCCCGCACAAGACCGTGCTGGAAAACATCACCCTCGCCCCCGGCGTGGTGCGCAAGCTCGCCCCCGACG
>CAZHFS010000568.1:0-1760 GCA_964531885.1 uncultured Propionivibrio sp. | reverse complement strand
GCCGGATCGGGATGTTGGAGCACCGCATTGATGCGCCTTACCCGGTTGCCGGTACGTTTGGTGTAATGCGCGGCGACGATGGGTTCGAGGATGTTGCCCCAGTACATCGGGCTTTCCTCGTCGTGCGGATCGACCTTGGGCAGATTCTCATCGCGACCGGTTTTTTCCAGCCACAATTCCAGTTGCGATTTGTAGGGATTCAAGCCGACTGCCGCCGCCGCATCGGAACTGCCGATGCCTTGTTTACGGATTTCCAGCCAGTCTTCACGCGGCAATGCCTTGGTGTCGACCAGGCGTAATGCGGGACGGCTCCTGACGGCCGACCACGAGGACGTCGGTAGAGGATGCACGATGGTCTCCTTAGAAAAAAAGATGCCCAGCCAGTACAAGACTGGCCGGGCAGGAGGGATGAGGAATGAAGGGGATGAACGAACGGCAAAGCGTTGAATCAAGCCACCAGTTGCAAGGCCGTATCGAGGGCGCGCTGTTTAATCACTGCGCCTTGACCAAACCACGCGGAATCGACGCGGTACTCGGTACTGCGGGCGCGACGTTCGTGATCGACATACTCGGTGACCGCGTTGAGCAAGCCCCAAGCCGTTCCTTTGGCCGCATCAAGATGTGCCCCCTTCCCATGTCCGTCGTAGAGAGCCTGGACACGTTTTAGGGCACGTTCATTGGCCAATCCGGCCGAGTCGATATGACCAGGCTGGGCATCGCACATCACCCGCAGGAAGTAATTCATGGCCTCGTGCGATTTCACCTTGCGTTCAGCCAGTGTCCGCATCCGGTACATGAAGCCGTCCCATTGCGAGACGGCGATCCCCAACTGCTGCTTGACGGCCTGCGGGTCGAAGCGGGTACTGTGCGGCACCTTGATTGCTTGCGATGCGCCATTCACGGCGATGCTCAGGGTGTTGTTGCAGACCACGCGGATCGTCGTCGGTGTCGCGACGGTCGCCAGGGTTCCGTCACACGACGTCGCCAACAGCAGATAACCATTGACCTGGTCATTACCTTTCAGCGCCGTCGCTTGACCGGTTCGGGCCAGCGCCCAGAATTTCTTCCCGCCTTTGAGTACCCCGGCTGTCTCCAGCTCGTACCCTGAAACCTCGGTGAGATCACGGTAGAACTCGATGACTTCCTTGGGTTGGACGACCTGGTAACGCTGGGAGACCACGGAAAGGGCTTCCTTGGTGTCGGAACGGTAGAGGACTTTCTGTTCGTCGAAGGAGTGGATGGAACCGAGGGTGCCGATGCTGTCGGCCATGAAGCGAACGGGCGATTCCTTGATTTGCCAGTCCATGCCAGCAGCTTTCTGCCAGACGTCGATCGATTGCTTCTGCGGAAGACGATTACCGAGACCGTGCCAGGGTTCGGCGCCTGTATACGCCATTTGTTGGACAAGATGAGCCATGAGGTTTCCTTTCACAGAAGGTAGAAATGATGAAAAAATGTGGGCGTGACGAAGCCGCTGAGAACAAACAGCTCTAGTCACGGCAGAGGAGTTAAATGCTTCGGAGGATGTGGATCAGATCTGCGCAGGGCGCGGCAGACGATTTCAGGTCAGGGTCTAATCACGAGCGCTGACTATCGTTGTTGGGTTCCCGATTGATGGTCAGCGAAGACGCAACCACAGTTGAGGCAGCGGTAATTGTCGAGGATGCGTTCATCGACGATTTCACCGAGTTTCACTCCGGCGATCCCGCCGGTCGTTCCGCCAAGCATCGCGCCGATGAGCATACCGAGAAATCCTCCGG
>CAZHFS010000567.1:0-1786 GCA_964531885.1 uncultured Propionivibrio sp. | reverse complement strand
CTGATCTGGGCCGACCAGTGGCAATCCTGGCCGCGCGTCTACGCCACCATGGGCGCGCTGATGGTCGGCGCCGCGCTCTTTTCGCTGTTTGCCATACCCAGCCTCGACCGCAACGCGAGCGCTACACCAGCCAGCTCCAGCGCCCGCAGCGAACTTACCGGCTTCGCGGCCATGCTCGCCGGTGTCGTCGCCGGCTACCTGATCGCGCGTCAGCTGCTGACCTTCTGCGGTCTCGATCCCGACGACCACAACCACTGGATACAGCTTGTCTTCGTTCTCGCCGAGATCGCCTGCGCTCTGCCGCTCGCTTGGTGGGCTGCCCGGCGCGCCGGCTTCGTCACGCTCAACGCCTCGCTGGAAAGCTACTTTGCCCAGCCCGGCGCAGCGCTTTTTCTCGTCCTCATCGTCCTGTACAAACTTGGCGACGCCTTCGCCGGCAGCCTGACCACTGCCTTCCTGATCAAGGGACTGTCCTTCACCCAGGCCGAGGTCGGCATCGCCAACAAAATCATCGGCCTGTGGCTGACCATCTTCGGCGCCATCGTCGGCGGCATACTGATGATGCGCCTGCGCCTCTACCGCGCGCTACTCGTCTTCGGCGTCCTGCAGCTTGTCTCCAACCTCGGCTTCTACGTCATTGCCGTACTCGGCAAGGGCGCCTGGGGCAGCGTCATCGTGCCACCCTTCGACTGGACGCTGATCGCCCTGCGCGAGGCTGCCTCGCTCGACTACCTGCTGCTCGCCGTGGTGGCTCTGGAAAACATCACCGGCGGCATGGGCACCGTGGCCCTGGTCGCTCTCCTCATGGCCCTGTGCAACCAGCGTTTCACCGCCACACACTATGCCCTGCTCTCGGCGCTCGCCGCCGTCGGCCGCATCTATGTCAGCCCGGTTGCCGGCGTGCTCACCGAGACCATCGGTTGGGCCGCCTTCTACCTCTTCTCGGTCGCCGTCGCCCTACCCGGCGTGCTCATGGTCTATGCCATGCGCCGTCCGCTCATTGCCCTCGGGGAAAAGAACCCCGCCGCCTGACCCCTGGAAACCCGATGTCTCAGCCCACCCCGACCGCCCAAGCCCTGATTGACGCCGCCCGCCGCCTCTCGGCCAAGGTCGACGCGCTTTCCTTCGCTCCACCCGTCAGTCACGTCTACAACCCGCTCGACTACGCCTGGGCACCCCACGAGAAATACCTGCGCCGTTATGGCGCCAGCAAAAAGCGCATCGTATTCCTCGGCATGAACCCCGGCCCCTTTGGCATGGTGCAATGCGGCGTACCCTTCGGCGAGATTGCCGCCGCGCGCGACTGGCTGGGCGTCGAAGCCCCGGTCGGCAAACCGACAGAGGAAAACCCTAAACGCCCGATCGAGGGCTACGCCTGCACCCGCTCCGAAGTCTCCGGCCGTCGCCTGTGGGGTCTTTTTGCCGAGGAATTCGAGAACGCCGACGCCTTCTTCGCCGAGCACTTCGTGGCCAACTACTGCCCGCTCGCCTTTTTCGACCACGGGCGAAACGTCACCCCCGACAAACTCCCGGCGCAAGAAGCCGCCCCGCTCTACGCCGCCTGCGACGAGCACCTGCGCGACCTCGTCACTTCAGTCCATGCCGAATGGGTGATCGGCATCGGCGCCTTCGCCGAGGGACGTGCCAGAGAAGCGCTTTCCGGTATGGATCTGCACATCGGCCGGATCCTCCACCCCAGCCCGGCCAGCCCGGCGGCCAACCGCGGCTGGGCAGAAGCCGCGAGGAAGCAACTCGGCGAACTCGGGATTTGGCGCTGAGGGAAAAG
>CAZHFS010000566.1:0-1811 GCA_964531885.1 uncultured Propionivibrio sp. | reverse complement strand
ACATGCGGGCCAATCTTGCAACTGGCCGGCACCGGAGAGCGCAGGACGGCCGAGGGATCAATCCCGGAAAAACCGACATGAACCGGATTCAGCAAAGCCGTCACACGGGCGTAATAGGCGTAGGGGTTGGCGGTAACAATGCGCGCGCCAGAAAAGCCATCGGCAGCTGCCGGCGTCAGGATCAGCGCCGACGCAGCTGTCGTCGCCAGCGCCCCGGCAAATTTTGGATTGGAGAGGAAGGAAATATCCCCCTCCCCAGCGGTTGGCAGCGGGGCAACGCGATGAATGCGCGTTTCGCCATCTCCAAGCACATCGCCGCCCAAGCGGGCGGCGATTTCGGCAAGCGAAAAAGAAACAGCGGCCGCCCGGGGCATTACTTGCCTTCAGCCAGCGCCTTGATCACGCGCTCGGTGATATCGAGACGCGGGCTGACCCAGACCACATCCTGCAGGATCAGATCGAACTTGTCAGCCTCGGCAATCTGCTTGATCGCACGATTGGCCTTTTCGATAACCGCCGCATTCTCTTCATTCTGACGCAGGTTCAGATCTTCGCGGAACTCACGCTGCTTGCGCTGGAACTCGCGGGACAAGTCGCCGAATTCCTTTTCCTTGGAGCGACGCTCACTTTCCGCCATAGTCACGGCATTCTTTTCCAAGTTTTCCTGCAAGCCCTGCAACTGCTTGGCCATGCGCTGCAACTCCTGATCGCGCTTGGCAAACTCGCCTTCAAGCTTCTTGGCTGCCTTTTGGGCTGCCGGCGCATCA
Organism: uncultured Propionivibrio sp.; assembly: GCA_964531885.1. Taxonomy (GTDB): domain Bacteria; phylum Pseudomonadota; class Gammaproteobacteria; order Burkholderiales; family Rhodocyclaceae; genus Propionivibrio. The sequence goes on along the minus strand of CAZHFS010000566.1, from coordinate 1,044 downwards.
CGGAAAATCCGCTGCGTATTGACGTAACCGACCTTGAGTTCGGCCGCAGCCACACCGGTGACACAAAGCGCCGACATCAGTGACGCCAGAACGAAGGACTTAACTTTCAACTTGATACTCCTGAATCAAAATGTGGTGCCCAATTGGAACTGGAAAGCCTCGGACTTATCGTCGTCCTTCTTGTTCAGCGGCATACCAAAACTGAACTTCAGCGGCCCGATGGTGGAAATCCATGCCGCCGATATACCCGTAGAATACCGCAAATCGCTGAGTGCGAAGTTCTGACCATTGCCATAAACCTGGCCGGCATCAAAGAACAGACCGAGACGCGCGGTCTTTTCCATGCCCGGCAAGCCCCAGAGCAGTTCGGCGTTGCCCACGACACGGCGGTCACCACCGATGCGGTAGGTCTGACCCGTCGTGGCATCGACTGTCACCGGACCCAGCGACGAGGCCTTGTAGCCACGAACCGAGGTCACGCCGCCCGCATAGTAATTCTTGAAGAACGGCAGATCCTTGCCGCCATAACCACCGGCCTGACCATATTCGGCATTCAGCATCAGCGTAAACTTGCTGCTGACCGGCACATACTGCTGCAACTGGTAACTGGCGCGATAGTAGGTCAGATCCCCACCAGGAATCGCCACCTCAACACCGGCCTTCTGGAAGGTACCCGCGGTCGGGAAGAAGAAGCTGTTCTTGCCGTCGCTCACCCAGTTCACGGTCAACGGCAAAGAGAGGTTGGTATCGCCAAAGTTGCGGACAAAATCCTTGTAGTACTGCGGACTGTCTGAATACGTCGTGATCCGGGTCGAATCTATACCCAGGCCGAGGCCGATTGACTGCTTCTCGCCAATCGGGAAACCAAAACGAATCGCTCCGCCGGTCGATGCAGACGAGTAATTTGCGATTGCCAGCGAAGAAGTATTCACTGTGCGGTGATAAACATCGAAGCCCTGACTCACCCCATCCGGCGTGAAATAGGGATTGGTGTAGGAAAAAACGTAGGTCCTGTAGGATTTTGCCGAGTTCACCTGAACGGCG
>CAZHFS010000565.1:0-1814 GCA_964531885.1 uncultured Propionivibrio sp. | reverse complement strand
TTCGTGCTCTGGGGCTCGAACATGGCCGAGATGCACCCCGTGCTGTGGACGCGCATCACCGACCGTCGCCTGAGCAAGAGCGATGTGCAGGTGCATGTGTTGTCGACGTTCGAGCATCGCAGCTTCGAACTGTCGGACAACGGCATGATCTTCGTGCCGAACACCGACCTGGCGATCCTCAATTACATCTGCAACCACATCATCTCTTCGGGCAAGGTCAATCAGGACTTCGTCAAGAAAAACATCAACTTCAAGATCGGCGAGACCGATATCGGGTATGGCCTGCGCCCTGTGCATGCGCTCGAGAAGGACGCCAAGTTCAACGGCTATCCCGGTGCGGATGGCAAACCGAAGAACAATCCCAACGATTCGCGCCCGTCGAATTTCGAGGAATTCAAGAAGTTCGTCTCCGAGTACACACTGGAAAAGGTCGCCAAGCTTTCCGGTGTGCCGGCCGAGCGCCTGAAAAAACTGGCCGAACTCTATGCCGATCCGAAGAAGAAGATCGTCAGCTTCTGGACCATGGGCTTCAACCAGCACACCCGCGGCACCTGGGTGAACAACATGATCTACAACGTCCACCTTCTGGTGGGCAAGATCTCCGAGCCGGGCAACGGGCCGTTCTCGCTGACCGGCCAGCCCTCGGCCTGCGGTACGGCGCGCGAGGTCGGCACCTTCGCCCACCGGCTGCCGGCGGACATGGTGGTGACCAACCCCGAGCACCGCAAGATCACCGAAGAACTCTGGCAATTGCCGGAAGGCACCCTGCCTGGCAACATTGGCCTGCACGCCGTGGCCCAGAGCCGCGCGCTCAAGGACGGCAAGCTCAAGTGCTACTGGACGAGCACGACCAACAACATGCAGGCCGGGCCGAACATCAACGGCGAGATTTATCCCGGCTGGCGCAATCCCGCGGCCTTCGTCGTGGTTTCCGACGTCTATCCGACGGTCTCGGCGCTTTCGGCCGATCTCATCCTGCCCTGCGCCATGTGGACCGAAAAGGAAGGCGCCTTCGGCAACGCCGAGCGGCGCACGCAATTCTGGCGCCAGCAGGTCAAGGCGCCGGGCGAGTCGAAGTCCGACTTGTGGCAGTACATGGAGTTTGCCAAGCGCTTCAAGGTCGAGGAAGTCTGGCCGGCCGAACTGATCGCCAAGAAACCGGAATACAAGGGCAAGACCCTGTACGAGATTCTCTTTGCCAACGGCGTGATCAACAAGTTCCCCAAGAGTGATCTGGTCAAGGACAATGGTCATGCGATCAAGGATTACACCAACGACGAATCCGAGCACTTCGGCTATTACGTACATAAAGGCCTGTTCGAGGAGTACGCCCAGTTCGGTCGTGGCCATGCACATGACCTTGCGCCCTTCGAGGTGTATCACAAGGCGCGCGGCCTGCGCTGGCCGGTGGTCGACGGCAAGGAAACCTTATGGCGCTTCCGTGAAGGCTACGATCCCTATGTGAAGGCGGGTGAGGGTGTCAAGTTCTACGGTCACAAGGATGGTCGGGCGATCATCTTCGCCCTGCCTTACCAGCAGCCTGCCGAAATGCCGGACAAGGAATACGATCTCTGGCTGTGTACCGGACGTGTGCTCGAACACTGGCATACCGGTTCGATGACGCGGCGAGTGGCGGAGCTGCACAAGGCGGTGCCGGAAGCGCAGGTCTTCATGCACCCGGACGACGCCAAGAAGCGCGGCCTGCAGCGCGGCATGGTGGTCAAGGTGCAATCGCGGCGCGGCGAGATGATCGCCCGCATCGAGACCAAGGGCCGCAACAAGCCGCCGGTGGGCCTGATCTTCGTGCCCTTCTT
>CAZHFS010000564.1:0-1823 GCA_964531885.1 uncultured Propionivibrio sp. | reverse complement strand
GGATCAGATAGCCTCCGGCCTCCATCGTGTTCATGATGGTGCCGTGGAAGTTGTGCTGCTTCAGGAACGCTACCTCTTCGACCGGGAAGTCCCGCTGGATACGTTGCTCGATGGTCTTGTCGGTGCTGCCCATGAAGTAGCCGCCGGCGCCGATGGAGGCAATGATCAGGAGGGCCGCAAGGGGATGAAGGCGACCTTCGGACTTCACCTGGTCGGCGAAGGCAAGTCGGTAGAAATCCGTGTGGCCGAAGAACTTGGCAATGACCGGGACCAGCAGAATGCTGACCATGATGGACATGCGGGTTGCCCACCAGCCGAGGAACAGCAAGGCCATCAGAATCAGTCCGTCCTTCATGTCAGGCCGCTTGTCTGAGAACGCGACGGACATGATCGTGGCCAGCACTACGGTCAGATAGGCGAAACCCAGGTTGGTCCGGATATTCGTCGGAATCCACTCTTCGGTCAGGCCGGCAGAAACCGATTTCAAAGCCCCCACGGCTGCCGTGTTGGCCCAGACATTGAATCCATAGGGATTGAGCGCCGTGGCCAGTGACCCAGCCAGAGCAACACCGCAGAGTAGCAGGAGGGTCCGACGTTGCTCGCCCAGCTCGTTGCGGGTGAAGGCAGCGACGACCGCGGCGCCGGCAAGCAGCCAAAGGTAGATGAGGCCGAAGGCATAGCCGCCATGGAGGTTCACCCAGAGAGCCATGACCGGCGGAACCAAGAGGAGCGGCCACTTCCGGCCGGCTGTCTCATGTGCCGCGAAGATCCAGGATAGGGCGGCCAAGCCGGCAAAAGTGAAAAGGTGAGGGCGGCATGTCATGGACACCATGACGGAGCATCCAACCAAAGCGGACATAATCGCGGCCGTACGGTTGGCGAGGTAGCAGCGCGCGGCCTTGTATGAAAGCAAAATGGTCAGCGAGGAGAGGGTGGCGGCAAGGCTCTGCTTCCCTAATTCGCCGCCGATACGTTCCGCCGCCGCGATCGCAACTTCGCCAAGCCACTGGGTCAGGCTGTAGTTTTTGCCTGGCATCGTCCAGGACCACATGTCAGACGCCGGGATCGCCAGGTGATCGAGGATCCAGTGACCGTAGAGGAGGTGCCAATACACATCGGGATCGACGGCGCCAGAAGCCGCTGGATGCGGCGCGCGAATCAGGAAGACTGCGACGATGGCAATCCAAGCGTACGGGACAAATTTCCGGGTGAGCATCATCGGAGTCTCAAGGGCTAAGCTGCCTGAAGGGCAAACTGGTTTGCGGCGTGGATCTCGCTCGGGGTGAGGTCGATGCAGCGGAAGACGGTGCTACGGCTGTTTCCGCTCTGCCGCTCGGCATCCTCGAACAGGTCGCCGTAGCCGCGCATTTCGGCGTCCTTCTCGGAAAGGGAGAATCCGTCGGCGTTATCGACCACGAGCTGGAGGCGCTGCATGGCCTCGGGCTTCACCGTCTCCGGCAGGAACATGAAGAAGTACCCTGTCCCTCCGCGACGGGCTACGCGCCCGCGAAGCTGATGCAGGGTGCTGGTGCCATAGCGTTCGGCATTGACGACGATGAGTGAGCGCAGCTCGCCAAGGGTCAGGCCGATCTCGATCACGCTGGAGACGATGGCGATGCGTTTCTGGCCCGATTTGAGGGCTGCGACGGCATCCAGCTTCTCCTGCTCTTTCATCTGTCCGTGGACCATGCCCACCAGGCCCGGAAAGCGCCGATCCCAATCGGCGAATGCGGCGACGACGCTGCGCTTTTCCTGCTCCTTGTCATCGACGATCGGATAGACGATGGCGACCTGGCCGCCGGCGTCGAGGACGTTGCGGGTGT
>CAZHFS010000563.1:0-1834 GCA_964531885.1 uncultured Propionivibrio sp. | reverse complement strand
GTTGACGTCCGCCCCTTTCAGGAAGGGCGGCTACTCCCCAGTGACGGGCGCGATTCTACGCGAGAACGCGGCGATCGCCAATGCCCTTGTTTCGATGGTGGGTATTGGCGAGCGCGTTACGTGCCGGACTATCCGCTGCGCGCCAGCGACTGTGGTGGCAGTTCGCCCGCAGCGACGCGCTGGATGTTGTCCCAGGCAAAAGCGCAGCGCCGTGCCCAGCCTTCGAAAGCATGGCCGGCGGTGTGCGGGGTCAGCAGGACGTTGTCCATGGTCAGGAAGGGATGGTCGCGGCGGATCGGCTCCTGATAGAAGACGTCGAGACCGGCCCCGGCGATCTTGCGTTGCTGCAGGGCCTGGATCAGCGCCGCTTCGTCCACGAGTTCGGCGCGGCAGGTGTTGATCAGCACCGTGCCGGGGCGCATGGCGGCAAACTGGGCGGGGCCGAGCAGGCCGCGCGTGCTCGGGGTGAGCGGAGCGTGCAGGCTGATTACATCGGCCCGGGCGACGAGTTCGTCGAGTCCGACGCGCCGAGCATCGAGCGACTCGTCGAGTTCCGGCGCGGGGTTCGGGTCGAGGTAGAGGATCTCGGTCTCGAAGGCGTGCAGGCGGCGGGCGACCTTGCGCCCGATATTGCCCGCGCCGACGATGCCGACGGTCTTGCCGGCGAGTTCGAAGGTATTGAAGCCATCGACGGGTTGGCGCCAGTCGCCGCGGCGCACGGCGGCGTCACAGGCGGTGAGGCGCTTGTAGAGGGCGAGCAGGAGGGCGATGGCGTGCTCGGCGACGGCCCAGGCGTTGGCGCCGCCGTTGGTGGCGACCGGAATCCCAGCGTGCTGTGCCGCAGCGAGGTCGACTTTGTCGTAACCGGCGGCGAGCAGTTGGATAAGGCGCAGTTTCCCGGCCTGGCGGATGGCTTCGCCCGTCAGGGTGGCCGGGTGGAGGACGAGGTAGTCGGCATCACTCAGGGCGGCGAAAACCGTTTCCTGCGGCGTGCCGAAGGGCAGTACCTGGATGGCAAAACCCGGTGCGGCGAGGTGGGCGAAGGCGTCGGCGACCTGCGGTCCCTGGCCGTTGATGAACAGTACTTTGGGCATGCAGAATCCTTGGTTGAGGGGGCGTGGAGGCGCGGCGATGTGGCTCAGGAGCCGCCGCGCAATGAGGCTCAACGGGTGTTGATGACCAGGGCGATGTATTCGAGATCGCCTTCGCCGATGTTCTCGATGCCGTGGTATTCGCCGTCGTCGGTGAACACCACGTCCCCGGCCTGCACCTCGCCGATGAGGCCGTTGTCGTTGACCCGGCCGCGTCCGGCGAGGATATAAAAAGCCTCAAAGCTGCCGACGTGCTGGTGCAGCGGCGCACATGCCCCTGGGCGCAGGGCGATGCGGGCGAAAACCTTGGCTTCGCCGTGCATCTGATCTTCTTCGAGGAGTTTGGTTGAGGTGCCGAGACGTTCGCCGGTACGGTGTTCGATGCGCTGCTGGGCGGCGGGGATGATCATGGGCGGGCTCCTGTGTGGTGAACGGAATGGTCTTTACTTGGTGGGCTGCGAATAACAGGCATTTGCCGGCATTTAGCGGCATTCAGGCGGGCCGGGCTCGCCCGATGCCAGGCCGCGGTGGTGCCGGCGCGGTGGGCCGTGTCTCACCCGCCGTGCCGGGTTGATCGGGGGCGTGACCTGCTTCAGACGGCGGGAACGCGCACCCACCCTTCCATCAGGCGGCGTGCCGTGCGGCTCATCATGGCTTTGCTGACTACCCATTGGCCGTCGACCTCTTTGGCTTCGGCGCCGACCGCCAGCGTGCCCGAGGGGTGGCCGAAGCGTACCCAGCCA
>CAZHFS010000562.1:0-1847 GCA_964531885.1 uncultured Propionivibrio sp. | reverse complement strand
CTGGAAAAAGACGGTGGGCTGGAGAAAATCCGGCGTCGCTATCTCACGCCCGAACGGCCTTAGTCCATTCCCGCTCTTACTTCCGCCGATACCGCGCCCTGTCGCGCACGCCTCGGGCCAGGCGAGCAGTGGGTGCCGAGCGTGCGCCCGCATTCGCCGCCATGCCAGTGCAGACGGTGGCCCCTGTGCGCACGTCGAAGCGTGGTTTTTCAGCGACGGCTGAAAGCCCCGTTGTCTTTGTTTCTAGCGGCGGTTTGAATATTTTGGAACATTGTTTCAAAATGAGCGTATCGTTCGGTTGTGCGTCCCGCGGGTGCGCGTTCGGTCGGGGGGCACGGTGGTCCGTTCGGGAATAAAAAACCATGTCTGGTCGGGTCGCGCCGGGGCCAGCATGGCGAGGTGCGACAACAACCAATCGACGGTGCGCTTAATCAGGAGAGGGACGATGAAGAAGCTTGCATTCGCAATGATGTTGGCGTTTGGATCGACGTGTACTCTGGCCGCAGTTGAACTCAAGCTCGGGCACTTTGCTTCCGACACCCACCCCTGCGGGATCGCCGCAGTGCAGTTCAAGACCAATGTGGAGAAGCGGACCAACGGCGAGGTGAAGATCGCCCTCTTCGGCAACAACGTGCTCGGTTCGCCCCCCGAGGTGCTTGAGCAGGTCATCCTCGGCGCGGTCGACATGAGCCTCTCCGGCCAGGACCAACTGGCCAAGCACTTGCCGTTCTACGACGTGATCAGCACCCCCTTTGCCTTCAAGGACTACGCGACCGCCGACAAGATCATCGACGGCGATTTCAAGGCCTGGGCCGCGCCCGAATTGCTCAAGAAAAATCTCGTGCATGTTTCCGACTGGGAGTGGGGGTTCCGCCAGCTCACCAATTCGCGCAAGCCGGTTGTGGTACCGGCCGACCTCAAGGGGATGAAGATCCGCACGCCGCCGGCCTTTGCCTATCAGGCATTCGTTGAGGCTGCAGGCGGTAACGCCGTGACCATCGCGTTCTCCGAACTGGTCATGGCCATGAAGCAAGGGGTGGTCGACGGGCAGGAAAACCCGGTCGGAACGATTTACGACCTCAAGCTCTACGAGACGCAGAAGTACATGTCGATCCTTAACTACACCTACAGCTCGATGGTGCACATCGTGAACAAGAAGAGCTGGGATAAGCTCACGCCCGCGCAGCAGAAGATCGTCGCCGAGGAGTCGGCGGCGGCCGCCAAGCTGGCACGCAAGACCCTGCGCGACAATGAAACGGTGCAGTTGAAAGACCTCGAAACGACCAAGGGCATCGTCGTGGCCCGCCCGGATCTCGGTCCGTGGAAAGCCGCGATGGGCCCGGCGTGGGACAAGGTGAAGGCCCGCGTTGGCGCGGAGAACTTCAAGCGCTTCATGGACATGGTGGAAAAGAACAGCAAGTAAGACTCCGCCAGGGCTGGATGGCGGGGGCGCGCATGCGGACCTCGCCATTTTTTTAGATGTGCTTTGCAGGCCAGGCGCCTGCTTCGTTTGGCGCAGGGGACTCTCATGCTGACGCTTGCCATTTTCACCGTCTTGTTGCTGCTCTTGATGATCGATGTGCCGATTGCCGTGGCCATCGGTCTGACGGCCGTCGCTTTCTTCGTCTTTCAGGGGCAGAGCAGCTTTCTGGCCATGCTGCCGCAGCGGATGTATTCGGGGACCACAGGGTTCACGCTGCTGGCCATTCCGTTCTTCATCCTGGCCGGCAATCTGATGAATGTCGGCGGCACGACGCAGCGCTTGTTCCGCTTTGCGCGCGCGCTGGTCGGCCATGTGCCGGGCGGGCTCGGGCAGGTCAGCGTGGTGTCGTCGATGATCTTCTCCG
>CAZHFS010000561.1:0-1860 GCA_964531885.1 uncultured Propionivibrio sp. | reverse complement strand
GTCATCAAGATTGAGACCCATGGGTCTTTCCTCCTATCAAGTCAACACACGAAGCAGCAATCTCGCCGCTTCGCACCCACGGCGACCTGAAACAAGAGCACCAAGCCCAGGAGGCAAGGCAAAATCCTGTTCGGGAACACCGTCTACGCAGGCCGTCTGCACGCTTAAACCCGGAATCCGGGCACCTGCGGTCTTTGACGATCTGCCAGCCAAATCGACCAGCAGCCCAAAGTAAAGCAGCGGGCCGCTTGGGCCCGCCTGAATCTATTACAGCGTCGAAGCGTCAACGCGAATGCCGGCGCCCATGGTGCTGGACACGGCGATCTTGCGCAGATACTGCCCCTTGGACGAAGCCGGTTTGGCTTTGACCAGCGCATCAACGAGCGCCTTCAGGTTTTCCTGAAGCTTCTCGGGAGCGAACGAGGCACGACCGATGGTGCTATGCACAATCCCGCCCTTGTCTGTCCGGTATTGAACCTGGCCAGCCTTGGCGTTTGCAACGGCCGTCGCCACGTCCATGGTCACGGTACCGACCTTGGGGTTAGGCATCAAGCCGCGCGGACCAAGAATCTGACCGAGCTGGCCGACGACACGCATGGCATCCGGGGTGGCGATAACCACGTCAAAGTTCATGTTGCCAGCTTTGACATCGGCAGCCAGATCATCGAAACCAACGATGTCAGCGCCTGCAGCCTTGGCGGCTTCAGCCTTGTCGCCCTGGGCAAAAACGGCAACACGCACAGTCTTACCCGTACCAGCCGGCAGAACAACCGAGCCACGAACGAGTTGGTCGGATTTACGCGGATCGATCCCGAGACTGACCGCGACATCGATCGACTCGTCGAACTTGGCGGTAGCCAGTTCCTTGGCCAACGACAGGGCTTCGGCAACGGCGTAATTCTTGCTGCGGTCGACCTTACCTTCGACGGCCTTTTGGCGCTTGCTCAATTTTGCCATCTTACAGGCCCTCCACGGTGATGCCCATCGAGCGGGCGCTACCAGCGATCGTACGCACGGCCGCATCCATGTCGGCGGCCGTCAGATCGGGCATTTTCTGGGTGGCAATGGCTTCGCACTGGGCGCGCGTCAGCTTGCCAACCTTATCGGTATGAGGCTTTGGACTACCCTTTTGAATGCCTGCTGCCTTCTTGATCAGAATGGTAGCCGGCGGGGTCTTCATAATGAAGGTGAAGCTCTTATCCGCATAGGCCGTAATGACCACCGGGATGGGCAGACCGGGCTCGACGCCCTGAGTCTGGGCGTTGAACGCCTTGCAGAACTCCATGATGTTCAGACCGCGCTGACCCAGCGCCGGACCGATCGGGGGCGAAGGATTAGCCTTGCCCGCCGGCACTTGCAGCTTGATAAAGCCTACAATTTTCTTTGCCACGGTTATAACTCCTATAAACGGGTTCAAACGCGCCGCGACGGCGCTCCCCAACGACAAACGCGACCCTGCGGTCGCACTACAGCATCACACCGGCACCCGCCGGTGTGTGAATTCTCTACAGAATCAGGCTTTTTCGACCTGACCAAACTCCAATTCAACGGGCGTCGAGCGACCAAAAATGGTCACCGAAACGCGCAAACGGCTCTTCTCGTAGTTCACATGCTCGACCGAACCGTGGAAATCGGTAAACGGACCATCCTTGACCCGCACCACCTCGCCCGGCTCGAACAAAACCTTGGGACGGGGCTTTTCCACACCATCCTGCATTTGCTGCATGATTTTCTCGACTTCCTTTTCGGAAATCGGGGTCGGCTTGTTGGCAGTACCGCCGACAAACCCCGTAACCTTTGGCGTGCTCTTCACCAAGTGCCAGCTCTCGTCGTTCATTTCCATCTCGACAAGAACATACC
>CAZHFS010000560.1:0-1865 GCA_964531885.1 uncultured Propionivibrio sp. | reverse complement strand
TCCTGCATGTAGCCGATGGTGTAGATATGAACCATCAGGGAAACGAAGGTGACAACCAGCATCATCGTCACGGTCAGCGGATCAATCAGAAATCCGACTTCAAAGCTGTAGTCCCCGACAGCCAGCCATTGGTATACCGTCCCGTTGAAGGTATTACCAGCCTGTACGTCCTGGAATATGAACAGCGATGCGATGAAGGCGATAGCCACCCCGGCGATCGTTGCACCATGCGCGACCCAGCGGGGCACGATACGGCAAAACAGGCCGGCAACGGCCGCGCCAAAAAGAGGCGCCAGCGGAACCAGCAGATAGAGTTTTTGCATTTCCATGATCAACCCTTCAGGCTGTCCAGATCATCCACATGGATGGTCTTCAGGTTACGGAACAGCACGACGAGAATGGCCAGGCCGATTGCAGCTTCTGCGGCGGCAACGGTCAGCACGAAGAAGACGAACACCTGCCCTCCCAAGTCCTGCAGGAAATGCGAGAACGCGATGAAGTTCATATTCACCGCAAGCAGCATCAACTCGATCGACATCAGGATGATGATGAGATTTTTCCGGTTAAGGAAAATGCCGACGATGCTGATGGCAAACAGAATCGCGCTAAGTATCAAAAAATGGGACAGTGTAAGCAAGGTGCCTCCCTGGTTCCTTCAATGGCGACATTGCTGGTGCCGCCACACTGAATTCTCAAAAATCTAGCAATCGACGAAGCTCAATTACCTGCAGAGTCACGCGGTTCGGCCGGCATTTTGATCACGCGGACGCGATCCTTGGCTTTAACAAAAACCTGCTCGGACGGACTGATTGCCTTACTCTTTCGTTTGCCGCGCAGGGTCAGCGCAACGGCCGCAACGATGCCTACGAGCAGAACAATAGAAGCCAGTTCGAACGGATATGCATACTCGGTAAAGAGAAGCCTGGCGACCGCCTGTACGTTACTGTGCTTGGCATCCGTCTGCGGCACATCGCTTTCGAACACGCCGTAGTAACTACCGCCAAGAATCAGGCTCATTTCGGCGACCATCAGCAAGGCCACGATGCTGCCCATGGGCAGGTAACTCCAGAACCCCTCCCGCAAACGGTCGAGGTTGATATCGAGCAGCATCACTACGAACAGGAACAGAACCATGACCGCCCCGACATAGACGAGGACAAGGGCAATGGCCAGGAACTCTGCTTGCAGAAGAACCCACAGTCCACTTGCGCTGAAAAAGGCAAGAACGAGGTGTAGCGCAGCATGTACTGGATTGCGCAGCGTCACGACACGCAAACTCGCGTACACCATGACGACAGAGAAAAAGTAGAAAACGAAGGTTTTAAAGTCCATCGCGTCAGCGCCTGTTAGCGGTATTTCGAGTCGAGTTCGCGGTCAGCGGCGATTTCCGCTTCATAGCGGTCACCGTTGGCCAGCAACATCGGCTTGGTGTAGTACAACTCACCCCGGCTCTCGCCGTGGTATTCAAAAACACGCGTCTCGACGATCGCATCGACCGGGCAGGCTTCCTCACAAAAGCCGCAAAAAATGCACTTATTCAGATCGATGTCGTAACGTGTTGTCCGCCGTGTGCCGTCTTCGCGTTGATCCGACTCGATGAGAATAGCCATCGCCGGGCAAACGGCTTCACACAGTTTGCAGGCGATACAACGCTCTTCACCGTTCGGATAACGACGCAAGGCATGCAAGCCACGGAAACGGAAGCTCTGCGGCGTTTTCTCTTCGGGATACTGGACGGTGATCTTGCGGGCAAACATATGCCGCCCGGTCACCGACATTCCTTTTAACAACTCCTTGAGAAAGAAGCTGTTGAAAATTTCTTTCATCGAACCCATGCCTAGCCTCTCACTTCCAGATGTTCCACG
>CAZHFS010000559.1:0-1867 GCA_964531885.1 uncultured Propionivibrio sp. | reverse complement strand
TTCTGAAGATCAAGGCTGCGTTCCCCGGTAAGGCGCGATGAACCAAAAAAAAGCCTCGCGTTAAGCGAGGCCTTTAAAAGATTGTGAAGCCGAAATCGGATTGGTCAGACTTCCACCATCACCGTCGAAACCGCTCCGGAGAGCGCGAATTTCTTTTCGCCGTTGATAGCGACCTCTGACTTCCCCCTGTGCACAATTCTGTCCAGCCACACAGTCAGCTTTCCAGTCGCGGGATCTGTTTGCTGTCCCAAGATGTTGCTCACGACTTTCTTGCTTTGACCGCTGCGCGAAAAGGTCGCGGTAGCGTCACCCATCAGGACATCGATACGAACTTCCTTATGATCACGCATAGCTAACCTCCTTTGCATTTGTGGCGATGGTCCTCAGATACTTTTTCAGATCCATCCGGTGAATGTTGTGCATCTTGGCTACGTCCTCGGCAAATCTCCCCAACACCGTGTCAAAGTGCAGGAATTCGAGCTCTTCGGTTTCAGGTGTCGCCCAATCCACGCCGACTTTCATCGTGTCGCGTTTAAAGCTGACAAGCTGATCCTTGTAGATATCGATGCCGCCAGGCAGATGCGCGTAACGCACCCGGACGTTCTTTTTTTGTTGCGGTCGAAGCGCTCGCCAAATGGCTTGCTCTTCCACCGACGCCGACCATGACCTGTTGAGGAAAATTTCTTCCTCTATCTGCCACAGGTTTAATCCTTTCTGGACCACCCCAAGGGTTGCCAGAGCGATCGGACAATCACCAAAGCGGAAACGCTGATTGAGTTCAGCAGTGCGCTTCTTGATTGGGATCTGGCCATGGAAGCGAACGGAATCCACACCGCGGTTAGCCAGGTGGCGATGTAGCAATTCCACCTGCCCGGGGTTGTCGACATACAGCATTGTCTTCTTCCCCTCTTTTGCCAGTTGCTCGAGTTCATCAAGCGCCCAGCGTTGCTTACTGGTGAGTGGCAAGTACGCCCCAAATCCTTCAACCCCATGTTGCGGGTAGTCGGATGCGAAGCTCACCGCTCTTAGCCGAGCCAGAATCGCAATCAAGTTGCTATTCTTTCCATCTGCTCGTCTTTGGTTGGTGTACCAATGCGCAAACTCATCAGCGACCTGGATGTAGAAAGCCAGATGGGCTTCATCCCATTCGACCGTAACGATTTCCCGCGTTTCCTTGGGAATCTGGATATAACGAGCCACATCGGGTTCATCCGAGATGCGACGCTTGATGTGGGGCGCAAGCATTTCGCGATATCCCGAGATGTTGTTGATTCTCGGTATTTCGCGCTTGGCACCTTCGATTAGCGTGTCCTCAAATTCCCTCGTTGCCCATTCCATCGTCACGAACGTGTTGCGGAATGCATCAAGACCACGTTCGGCATGCGACACCGACGCGATCCAGTTCTTCTCCAACCGCCCTTTGTGCCACCCCCAGGGTTGAGCCGCCGTACCATCGCCACATGCAAAAGCGAGGATAGGCGCCGTATCCCGAGGATAGTTGGCAATCGGAGTGCCCGTCATAACGTACCGCCGCTTTGCCGACAGTTGAAACAACGCTTGGCTTTGATCAGACGTAGGGTTCGACAGCAAATCCCCCTCGTCAGCTACGAGAACACCAATCCGCCGCCGCATCAGGCCAGCATAGGTATGGTGCATGCGTTTTTTCGCGCCGATTTTCCGTGGGGCTTCTCCGGACTCGACCGGTGCTACCAGTCGAAGCCTTTCATAGCTGATCACGTTGATCTGACGCAGATTGACAGCTTGTGATGGTTTGGTGATGACTTGCCAAGACTCTGCCGGAATCGGCAGGCCTTTGAGTTCGGTCACCATTTCATCCACCAGCCCTGCCTCGGTCACAATCAAGCCG
>CAZHFS010000558.1:0-1888 GCA_964531885.1 uncultured Propionivibrio sp. | reverse complement strand
ACCGTGAGTGTCCGAACGCCGTGATGCCCATAGAGGCGCGACAGGATGCGGGACGATACGCGGTCAATTTCGATGGCGGTCAGTTCCGAGGTTTCAGCCAGATCCTTCGGCATGGCCCCGATGAAATAACCAACGCCAGCAGACGGCTCAAGAACACGGCCGCCCCGAAAGCCCATCCGGCGAACTGCTTCCCAGATTGCCTCGATCACGAAAACTTCCGTGAAGTGGGCATTGACGACACTACCCTTGGCGCTTTCGTAGTCCTCGCCCAGTATTTCTGGCATGGATTGGGCTCTCGCCTTCCACGCCGGATCTTCCTGATCAGGATTGAATGCCTTCGGAATACCGCCCCATCCGGTGTAACGGTTAAGGATGGCGCACTCATCGTCGGAAGGATGACGGCTCTCCGCTTCCAGCCTCGACAGCAGCGCAATTGCCGCCAGGTTCGCTTCGAACTTGGCAACGTCGCCGCGAAGCATCGAGTGCAATACCGAATCAAGTTGAGGCCATAGATCCCGCACCTTCCTTGGCATCCCCACTTCCGGGCGACATGCCGTCTCGACCAACTGAGGCAGTTCCTCAGCGTCGACTTCGCCTATCTGTGCGATGCCATGTACCGGATCGATGGATGGAAAAACGATGATCTCCGCCGTCCGGAAAAGCCCTGATACTTGCTGGGGAGGATCATCCGGGGCGAAGCCCGGTAGCCACATCGTGGCTTCTGCGAGTTTCTTGAGTTTCACGTGTATCTCCTGAAAAACCGGAGACACGTGTCCCCTCCGGGATGTGTCCCCGGAAGGGTTAAATAGATGGCTCTCTGCGATGAAGCGCCGACTCTCGTCGGGTTCAACCAGACTTCTTGCTACAGTGCTGCGTCGGGCCTCTGTGAAATCCGAGACCGTCGGCGTCCTGATGATGAAAAATCAATTCACGCCGCGTGGCGCAATTGCTTTCTGGGCAAGCCGTGGCGATACGCCTTTCGGAATTTCGACACGACGCCAGCCAATGGCTTCGATTCCAAGACCAAGCGGCTTGTCCACGCACAACTGCGACGCGTAACGGTTTTTGCGCCGACCGCGTTGATTTCTTCCTCGATGAAAGAAATCAGCAGCTCGTCCAATGCGTCCAGCTGCATTGACGACGCAGTAATGCAGCGCTCGGGCGTCAGGCCGTAACCGGATACAAACTCGGCGCGACTAAGGTTGGCGAGATCGCAATCCTCATCGACCTGTTGAACCGGATAGGTCACAACGGCCAGCTTGGAGATTTCAACCTCCTTGACGGCCACGCGAACCAAACCGCATTCCAGCAATGGGTGCATCCATTCAGTTCGTTCCCGCAGGTTCATCGACGCGCGATCCCCATACCGAAACGATTCGAACGAAAGGCCGTGTTGCTGGAACATTCTTGCCGTTGCTTCCAGCGCACTGATCACCATCTCCAGTTCTGAATCGTAGGACTCCTGGAGATATGCTTCGTAGCTGACATCGGCATCGACTTCCCCGGACTGGACGAGTTTGGAAAACTCCTTTTCATCCAGCCAAGAATCAAGACCGACGTAAAACAGGCGGTGCTCCATACTCGGAAGCCAGTTACCTACTCCCATGGTGTTTCTCCTTGAAATGGCAGAGACACCTTTGCCCTTGCGGGAGATGTCCCCGCTAGGGTTATGGCCAGTTGGCCGAAAAGTATTACAACTGTTCCGCCTTGGCCTGGGCGCACAGGTACAGCAGGCAACTTGAATTACGCGGTCCCCACCAGCGTCGCCACCGGGTGATAACCTTTGCCTTCTGGTCTGTGGGAAGCCCGTAAAAACTTGCCCGCGCAACACGCCACCATTTCGCGACAAACTTCCGGCGCTCCATTTCGACGGTATCGGCCAGCGAGG
>CAZHFS010000557.1:0-1898 GCA_964531885.1 uncultured Propionivibrio sp. | reverse complement strand
CAAACTGACCTCGAGCAGCATGAAAAAAACAAAATAGGTGGTCACGGAAAACACCAGCCCCACGGAAAGGTTCAACAGATAGCGTCCGCCATAGGTAATGAACATCATCGCGGTCATGAACAGGAAGGTCGCAATCAAATACCCCAGTGGCTCAAGGATCACGCCAAAGACCAAACCAGCAACGCAAGTCAAACCGATGCGCAGCATCAGTCCCTTTTCGGTCTTCAAGTCGAAAATGACCGCCCGGTTCTTTTCCGTCACTTTTTCCCGTTTGAGTACGAGCAAGAGACCGACGATCATCAGCCCGACGGCCACGAGATAGGGGAAAGCCTTCGGCCCGATCGGATCGGCCACGGCAGGAACAACCAGACGGCTGGTTGCATAGAAATACACGCCACCAAGGATCAGCGAAACGATCCCGGTCAGCCGGTTTTTGGTTAATGTCACGAAATCACCTCGTTATGTGCTGTTCTGCTCGGCCGGGACGCCCCTCCGTGAAGCGTCCGCCAGCGACCGCGACTCAGCCGCCCGACGGTAACCCGGCATGCTTTTTTTATCAGGCGGAATGGACGCTGCGACAAACCGCGTCCATTCCGCCTTACCTGCGCAGCCTTGCTTATTCGGCCTTCTTCAGCCCCAACTGCTCGACCAAGGGCGCCAAGGTGGCATTCTGGTCGGCGAGGAAGCGCCGGAACTCGATCGAGTTTTTGTAGGTAACCTGCTGATTCATCGATTCCATCGTCTTGATGAATGAAGGGGCCTTGGTAATGCGCGCCAGGGCATCATCCCAGTACTTGATCTGCTCGGGCGTCATCCCCGGAGGCCCCATGATTCCGCGCCAGTGGGGATAGACCATGTCGACCCCTTGCTCTTTCCAGGTCGGGATATCCGGCGCCATGTCGCTGCGCTTGTCGGCGCTGATCGCCAGGATGCGGAGTTTGCCGGCTTTATGCTGGGCAAGGGTTTCGGACATCGCCGTGGTTGCCGCTCCGAGATGGCCCCCGAGCAGGCTCATGACGATTTCGCCGCCGCCCTTTTCGTAAACCACCCATTTGAGTTTGCTCACATCCACGCCCGAGGACTTGGCCACCCGAATGAACGAAAGGTGGTCATTGTTGCCAAGTGAAGGACCGACACCGACGGTAATGATGCCGGGGTCCTTCTTCAGCGCTTCCATGAGGTCCTTGCCGGTCTTGTACGGCGAATCGGCCTTGACCGCCACGCTGATCCATTCGCTGGTCAGCATGGCCAGCGGGGTGAACTCCTGATAGCTCAGTTTGCTGCTACCCAGCAGGTTGTTGAGCAGCACGAGCGAGGAGTTCATCGCCAGGTAATGGGCGTTGCCTTCCTTGCCTTTGAGGTAGTTCCAACCCGTCGCGCCGCCGCCCCCCGGCTTGTTCGAAACGATGATGTTCTTACCGACGATCTTGTCACTCGTCGCCGTACGTTGCAGGGCACGAGCGGTCAGATCCCAACCGCCGCCGGGCCCCGCCGGCGCAATGAATTCGACCGTTGTTTCCGGTTGCCAAGGCTTGCCCGAGGCATGCACCGGCAGTGCCGCGCAAGCCAGAGCCGCTGCGGCAAGAATGATTTGAGCACTACGCATGCGTGTCTCCTCCAGAACCCAGTTAATCGTTTTTTGTACTTCCCAAGCAGCCCACCTCTCGCCGGTTCAGCCAGAAATGGGCGGTCCATACAGGACACCGAACAGCGATTGTGTGCGCTGCGCGGCCGGCATCCGCTCATTGCAGACGCCACCCTTCGCGTGGATCAACACGACTCCACGCACGACTAGGATTACGCACTTGTAACAAAGTTCATCAATTTGTAACTTTCTATTTCAACCCAGAGCGATGTCACAGCAGTTCCTTGCCAAAAGACAACAAATCGAGGACAAA
>CAZHFS010000556.1:0-1900 GCA_964531885.1 uncultured Propionivibrio sp. | reverse complement strand
TACCGGCATGGGCTGCGGTCCACGGCTGCACGCTGCCCAGGGTATACGCACCTAACGAAGCTGTAGAAAAATCATCTTCACATCATGCCGGGAGTGAACGCAACGGGCAAGCCATGGTCATAAACGGGGAGGAGGGAAGCCATGGCCCGCTACAAGACGATCGATACCAGTCCGCGCTTTCTCGCCGTTGATCTCGAAAGGCAACTCATCCCAGGCACCTTCGTACACGCCCTCAACCGCCTGATCGACAACGAACTCGACCTCTCCGAGTTTGATGCCCGGCACAGCAACGACAGCAGCGGCGCCCCGGCGTGGCCGCCGGCCGTGCTCCTCAAGGTTGTCCTCTACGCCTACAGCCTCGGTATCGTCAGCTCGCGCGGCATCGAACGCGCCTGTCGTGAGCAAGTCACCTTTATCGCGCTGACCGGTGACCGCGTTCCGCACTTCACGACACTCGCCGCATTCGTCAGCGGCCTTGCCGGAGAGGTCGCCCCGCTCTTTGCCCGCATTCTCTACCTCTGCAACCGGCAAGGGCTGATCGGCCGCGAAATGTTCGCCATCGACGGCGTCAAGCTTCCCTCGAACGCCTCCAAGCATAAGAGCGGTACCCGCGCCGACTTCCTGCATCAAGCGCAAAAACTGGAGGCTGCCGCAGCCGCCATGCTTGCCCGCCACCGCGCAAACGACAGCCAACCCGTCGAAGTCAGCCTGGACGCCAAGGCCCGGCAAAAGATCGAACGCCTCACCGAAGAAGCCGCCCAACTTCGTGACTGGCTCGCCGCCAATCCCGAAGACCGGCGCGGCGCCAAAGGCAGCGTCAGGAAGAGCAATCGCACCGACCCCGAGAGCGCCAAAATGGCGACCGGCAAAGGCGTCATCCAGGGCTACAGTGGCGTGGCCGCGGTCGATGCCAAGCACCAGATCATCATCGAAGCCCAGGCCCACGGCACCGGCTCCGAACAGGAACTCCTGCTCCCCATGGTCGACGCCACGGCCGAGCAAAGAACGCCCGATACCCTCATCACGGCAGACGCCGGCTACCACAGCGAAACCAACCTCAAGGTGCTGGCCGAGCAGAACACCCCGGCGCTGATTGCCGACAACGGCATGAGAAAGCGCGATGAACGCTTCAAGGACCAGAAGAAATACAAGGCGCTTCCCGATCCGCTCTACGACAAAACACAGCCTCACCGAAAAACCCGACCCTACCGACCTGAAGACTTCGACTTCGACCCAGAGGCGGGCACCTGCATCTGTCCGGCGGGAAAACCGCTCTACCAGAACGGCTCGAACTGCATCCACAACGGCTACGTGGCCGTGAAGTTCCATGGCGCCCTGCGCGACTGCGTGCCTTGCACGGAGCGCGAACGCTGCCTGCGTACGCCGGAGAAGACAAAGACCCGGCAGGTCTGCTTCTTTCGCGGCAAGGCGAACACTACGCAGGAGAGCTACACCGACATCATGAAACGGGCGATCGACAGCCCCGAGGGGCGAGTGCTCTATGGCCGGCGACTGGCGACAGTCGAGCCGGTATTTGCCAATCTCCGGCACAACAAAGGGCTGAGTCGCTTCACGCTACGCGGGCGGAGGAAGGTCGATACGCAGTGGAAGCTCTACTGCATGGTGCACAACATCGAGAAGCTGGCGCATCACGGATATGGGCAGTAGGTGAACAAAGGGGACGGTATCGTCCGCCACGCACGCAGGGCATCGGGCTGACATCAGCGCACGATGAAAACGAAAACGGCGCGAAGCAATCCGCGCCGTTTTTCTGGTCGCCGTGACGGTGAAAAAGGGGTTTTTCTACAGCCTCAACCTTGGCCGTAAGCGATACCGATATCGCGGACGGCCAGGAAGTCGGCTTCCGTTTCGATACCTTCTGCCACGATTTGTGCAGAGC
>CAZHFS010000555.1:0-1901 GCA_964531885.1 uncultured Propionivibrio sp. | reverse complement strand
CGATCACGGCGACGAGGAAGATCAGGATGAAGATGCCGCGCCGCGGGTCGGTGGCAAACGCGTGTACCGAGGTCAGCACGCCCGAGCGCACAAGGAAGGTGCCGAGCAAGGATAGCGAGAACGCCGAGAGCGCCAGCAACACCGTCCAGTTCTTGAAACTGCCGCGCTTCTCGGTCACCGCCAGCGAGTGTACGAGTGCGGTGCCGACCAGCCAGGGCATGAACGAAGCATTTTCCACCGGATCCCAGAACCACCAGCCACCCCAGCCGAGTTCGTAGTACGCCCACCACGAGCCGAGCGCGATGCCAAGGGTCAGGAAAACCCAGGCCACGGTCGTCCACGGCCGCGACCAGCGGGCCCACGCCGCGTCGAGCTGCCCCGAAAGCAGCGCGGCAACAGCAAAGGCATAGGCCACCGAAAACCCGACGTACCCCATGTACAGCATCGGCGGGTGGAAGATCAGGCCCGGATCCTGCAGCAGGGGGTTGAGGTCACGCCCTTCATCAGCAGCTGGCAAAAGCCGCAGGAAAGGATTCGAGGTAAGCAGGATGAACAGCAGGAAACCGACCTGGACCAAGCCCAACACCCCGAGTACGCGCGCCACCATGGCATCGGGCAACTGGCGGGAGAAGACCGCCACTGCCAGGGTCCACAAGGACAGCATCAGCGCCCACAGGAGCAAAGAGCCTTCGTGCCCCCCCCATGTGGCGGCCAACCGGTATTGCATGGGCAACAGGGTATTGGAATGCTGTGCCACATAGAGCACCGAAAAATCGTTGAGCGCAAACGACGTGGCCAGGCACAGGAAGGCAAAGGTCAGCAACCCGCCACCGGCCCACGCCGCCGGACGCGCCACAGCGATCCAGGCAGTTCGCCCCTGATGCGCGCCGAGCAGCGGCAAAACCCCCTGCACCAAGGCGACGCCAAGCGCAATAATCAGGGCCAGCAGGCCCAACTCAGGTATCACGGTGTGCATAAAAGCGCCTGATCATTGTTTCACGGTTTTCGCGGTCGCCTCGATCGCCTGCTTCTGCAGGGCTCGGGCATGCGCATCGCCCACCGCCTTGGCCGCTTCGGGTGGCATGTAGTTTTCATCGTGCTTGGCCAGCACCTCCTTGGCCACGAATACCCCGTCGTCGCCGAGGCGGCCTTGTACCACGGCTCCTTTACCTTCCTTGAACAGGTCGGGCAGGATGCCTTTGTAGGCGACCGTGATGTCGCGCTCGGTGTCGGTAATGGCAAAGCGCAGGGTCACCCCATCGGCCTCGCGCTGGATCGACCCCTCCTTGACCATGCCTCCGATACGGAAGGGCTTGCCCTTGGGCGCTTCCCCCGCGGCAACCTGGGTCGGCGAGAAGAAAAAGACCAGATTGCTCTGAAAGGCGTTTAGTACCAGCGCAATGACGGCACCCAGCACAGCCAGTCCGGCCAGGATGAGCAACAATCGTTTGTGACGAGTTTTCAAGACGACCTCAGGAATAACGACGTTCGGTTTTTTCGGCCCGCAGCTGGCGCTTCAAGCGGGCAATCAACTGTTTGCGCTGACGGCGGATGAGCAAGGGTTCGGCAACGAGGCACAGGGCGGTCACTGCCACTGAGCCCCAGACGTACAACCCGTGGTTCCCCATCGCGATGAATTCGGCAAAACTGTTCCAGTACATTGCTCAGCCCTCCTGGCGCGCGAGTTCGGCGCGCACCCAGTCGGTGTCGCGTTCGCGCTCAAGGATGATCGAGCGCACCCGCATCAAGCTCACGGCGATGGCGTACATCCAGCTGGCCACAGCGCACAGCAGCATCCCCCAGAGCATGATTTCGGCCATCGACGATTTGGTGAAGTTCACCGACGAGCCCTGATGCAGGGTATTCCACCACTTGACCGAGAAATAGATGATCGGGATATT
>CAZHFS010000554.1:0-1931 GCA_964531885.1 uncultured Propionivibrio sp. | reverse complement strand
CCCCAGGGGTGAGTTCGGCATGGCCCGATGCCCAGTCGCGGTATAGAATGCGATCAACGATTCTCCAAAACGAGGCAAAGGGCTATGCAGACGTGCAGGGATGCCGTGTCCGCACTGCGGCAGGCGATGGAAAAGCAGATCAGCGGCGAACTCACCTTCCCGACCAGCCTGGATGCCAGCCGCCGTGTGCTGCGCGCCGTCGAGAATCCGGATATCGGGCTGGCGGCGCTGGCCAAAATCGTCGTGGCCGAACCCCTGTTGTCGGCCAAGGTGATCCGGCTGGCCAACTCCGTTGCCCTCAATCCGATGGGGCAGTTGGTGAGCGATGTGCGCCACGCCGTGTTGCGCGTGGGGATGAACCAGATCAAATCGATGGCCATGGCCCTGCTGCTCGAGCAGTTGCGCCAGACGCAGCGACACGTGGCCTGCCGCGATATCTCCAATCGCCTCTGGGAACGTTCGGTGCATGTGGCCGCGCTGGCCTACGTGCTGGCCCGCAAGATGACCAAACTCGATGCCGACGAAGCCATGTTCGCCGGCATCGTGCATGATCTCGGGCGCTTTTACCTGCTCGCGCGGGCGGCGGAGTACCCCGAACTCATCGCCAATACCCAGCTCATGGCGCAAACCATCAACGACCTGGCGCCGCAGGCCAACGAGCGCGTACTTGAAGCGCTGACCCTGCCGGACGGTGTCATTGCCGCCGTACGCGCTTCCCGTGCCTTTTCGGGCAATCTGCCACCCGCTTCGCTCGGCGACGTGCTGTTCATCGCGCGCACCGTCTCCCCGCGCGAGAACCCGCTCGAAACGCTCGATGGGCGCAATCCGCCCGTCGAGAATCCCGCCGAGGTGCTGGGCCTCGAAGAAGAAACGGTGCGGGAACTCGTTACCGCCTCGGGCGACGAGATCTATTCCATCGTCGTCGCGCTCGAAGCGTAGTAACCGTAGCTTATGTAGCGTATCTGCGCCCGGTAACGCCAGCTCAGTTGGGTAAGTGGGGTAAGCCGGGGGTGTCAGGCCAGGTGCCTGCCTACCCCGGCGGCGGCCTGCAGGCGGCTACAGGCCGCGCATGACGTCGATGCGGTCGCAGATCACCGACGTGACGCCGCGCAGGAGCAGGCTTTCGGCCTGGGCGCGGTCGTTGATCGTCCAGCACAGCACCGGAATCTCATTGGCGCGTGCCGCGGCGAGCACCGCGTCACTCGCGCCGCGTGCCGAACAGTGCAGGCTGAACACGCCGTGCGCGGCGGCGCGATCCAGCCAGTCCTCGGGCGGCACATCCCACAGGTAGCCGAGCGGCAGTTCGGGGGCCACGCGCCGTGCGGCGGCCAGCGCGGCGTCCGAGAACGAGGACACCAGCGGCAGCGCATCGCCGTTCCAGTGCTCTAGGATGGCACGCGCCACCACTTCCCCGGTCTGGGCCTCGAAGCCCGCCGCCGGCTTGATCTCGACATTGGCTCTGAGATTCAGGGCGCGCAGGCGCGCCGCCGTGGCGGCGAAGGTGGGTAGCGGCACGCCCTTGAAGGCGCGGTGATGGCGTGCGCCGGCATCAAGCGTGGCCAGCACCGCGTCACCGCTATCGCAGACCTTGCCCTGGCCATCGGTGGTGCGCTCCAGCGTTTCATCGTGGATCAGCCACGGCGTGCCGTCGGCCGAGAGCATGACGTCGAACTCCACCGCGCCAAAACCGAGGGCAACGGTGATGTCGAGGCCGGGGAGGGTGTTTTCGGGGGCCAGCGCGCCGCCGCAGCGGTGCGCGACGATGCGGGGCAGGGGCCAGTGGGGGGCGGGGCGATGGATGGGCATGGCAGGATGACGGTCGGGTTGACGATCTGTCGATTTTAAGCCGGTTCTGAGCCAGTTCTAAGCGAATTTTAAGGTTCATCGCGCCTTACCGGGGAACGCAGCCTTGATCTTCAGAAAGAAATAGG
>CAZHFS010000553.1:0-1933 GCA_964531885.1 uncultured Propionivibrio sp. | reverse complement strand
TACCGATGGTGTGACGTCGAGCTCCAGATCATGGACGCGGATGCCGATGAGCTCGGAGACCCGGGCACCGGTGTTGTAGAGTAGTTGGAGCAGCACGCGGTCCCGGCGACCGTACCAGGTTGCAGGGTCAGGGGCTGTCAGGAGCGCCTGCACTTCATCGCGAGAGAGAAACCCGAGCAGCGGCTTGTCGAAGCGTTTCATCGGGATGGCCAGGATGCGCTGAGCGAGCAGCAGGGCCGGCGGGCATTGCAACGCGACGTAGCGGGCAAAGGCCCGGACCGCAGCGAGCCGCGCATTGCGGCTACGCACCGTGTTGTGGCGCTCGGCTTCGAGGTGAGCCAGGAAGCCAAGAATCAACTCCGCATCGACATCCCCCAGGGCCAGCCTGGCAGGCGGTTTGCCGAGCTGGCGCTCAGCATAGCCGAGCAGGAGCCGGAAGGTGTCCCGGTACGCAGCCACGGTCCTGGGGCTCACGGCCTGTTGCTGGAGGAGGCGCTCGGCAAAGAAGCGCTGAACCAAGGCGGCGAACTCGGCGGGATCGGCAAGGAGCGGGATCATGTCGGCTCTCCCTGGGCATAGCGGTGGAAACGTTCGGCGGCGATGGCCATCAACTCAGGGATTCCGGTGAGGTACCAGTAGGTATCGATTACCTTGGCGTGCCCGACGTAGATCGAGAGGGCAGACAGGCCCCGCTCGACGTCGTCACCCTGCTCGTAGAGGCGCAGTACGCTGCGCACGATGAAGGTATGGCGCAGATCGTGGAGCCGGTGATGGGCATGGTCCCCACGCACCTGCCAGCCCAGCTGGCGACACACCTGGTGCAGCGCGTACAGCATGCTCGGCTGATTGATGGCTCGGCCGTCGTCACGCAGGAAGAAGCGATCGCAGCAGGGGCCGGGGACGAGCCGGTCCCGCTGCTGGGCATACGCTTGCAGGTGGGGCGTGACGCTCGAGTGCAGCGGAACGAAGCGGCGCTGGTGACACTTGGTGTCCCGGATATCGAGCACGCCGGCCTCTAGATCCACATCGGTCCGGGTCAGCTTGAGCGCTTCGGAGATACGCAACCCCGTTGCTGCCAGCAGCCCGAAGAGGGTTCGGCAGGTGGCCGGGCGCAGCCGGCCGGGAGGGCCCAGGCGATCGGTTGCATCCAGGAGGCTTTGCAGTTCCTCGGTGGTGTAAATATGTGGCACCAGGCGTCGGTGGGCCGGGCCGAAGAGCTTGGGCGGCGGCACGACCGTGTCCGGGTCGGTGCGCAGGCAGAAAGCGGCAAAGCCGCGCAGCACCTCGATACGCCGCGCCCAACTGATCGGACGGGGATAGCGTGAGGCGCGTGCCCAATCGGTGGCAAGCTCCAGCATCAGCCGTTCGGCTCCGTGCTGGTCAGCAAAGCGGGCGAACGATCCGAGCTGGCCGCCTTCGATCGAGAGCTCAAAGCCGAAGCTGCGACGATAAGCGAGGTAGGCCTCCACCCGGGCTGCCCAGGTCGGGGTGGCGCTCATGATGCGCTCCCCGGCCAAGGCAAGGCGACCGTCCGCAGGCGTTCCAGGTCGACGCGGGCATACACCCTGGCGGTGTTCACATCCCGGTGGCGGAGCACATCGGCGATCTCCTTGATCGACACGCCGGTCTTCTGCAGCCGGGTGGCCATCGAGCGCCGAAGCACATGGGTGTTGCAGAACTGATCCGCCAGAGCGCAGCGGGCAAAAGCCCGATTCATCGCGCTGCGGATGGCGGCCACGCCAAGCGGGACACCGAAGGGGGCGCGGTGACGAATGAACAGGACGCGGCTCTCCGTCTGCGGACGTCCTTCCCGTAAATAGTGGGCAAGCGCTTCGCCGGTCTGCACCGGCAAGGGCAGATGCTGCACACGCTGGCTCTTGGTCCGGTGGAGTGTCACCGTTCCGTTGCGCCAATCCAGATCATCCAGCGTCAG
>CAZHFS010000552.1:0-1935 GCA_964531885.1 uncultured Propionivibrio sp. | reverse complement strand
CCCATCGACTTGAAGACGTAGGCGACATTCACGCCGAGGACGAGAATCGCCTCCAGGGTGGTTTTGAGGGCACCCCCGAGAATAGCTGCGAAGCCGGTCGCTTCTCCTTGACCGTCGCGGATGGCATCGGTCACGACCCGCAAGGGGGCCAGCAACTCGGTGGCGAGCGAAATTCCCAACCCGGAAGACGAGGCTTTGAGCGCCGTCAGGTTGTCGTTGAAGGCTTCGGCCGCCTGAGCGGTTTCGGTCGACAACTTCAGGCCGAGCCGTTCGGCTTCCAGCATCAGTGCGCGGATTCCCGATGCCCCCTGGTTGAGAAACGGGATCATGTCCATTCCGCTCTTGCCGAAGAGCTTGACCGCCAGGGCCGTCTTGGTGGCTCCGTCCTCGAAACTGGCGAAGCGATCGGCAATCTCCAGCAGGATCGTGTCCGATGACTTGAGATTGCCTGCCGCATCCTCGACCGAGATACCGAGCGCCTGAAAGATTGCGGCGCCTTCGCCCAGTCCGGCACGCGCCTCCGTCAGGTTGGCGGAGAGTCCTTTCAGGCCGGTCTTTAAGGTATCAAGCCCGACATCCGACAACTGGGCGGCGAACTGCAGCGTCGACAATGCCTCGACCGAGATGCCGATTTTCTGGGAGAGCTTGTTCAGTTCATCGGCCGAGTCGATCGCTCCCTTGACCAGTGCCGCGAACGCGCCCAGCGTGAGGGAGACACCCAGACCTGCCAACAATCCCTGCACGCGACGGGTTTCGTCACCGAGACGCCCGAGGTTGTTCCGGATGCTATCCAGGGCTGTGCGGGTCTGGTCGACGGCAGTGATGAGGATCTGTGCGCGATCGGAAGCCATGTCAGTTGCGGTTCAAATAGCGATTGATGAGTTGAGCCAGTTGCGGCATGGCACGCCGCACCGTCCCGTCAAAGTCGAAGCGGCGTTTCAGGGTGACGCGGGGTACCAGGACGGCGATGGGGATTTCCTGGCCACGCTTGATCGATTTCGCCCCGGTGCGCTGTCGTTCGGCGCGCTTGAAGCGCGTCAGGGCCGAGGCGTTCTCTTTGATGTTCTCCGCCATCAGGATGACCTTGCCGTCCTTGCGAATAAACCAGGCATTGCCGGAACGCATCAGGGTGTCGATCACCCGAGCGAAGGCTTTGCGGCCCATCCGTTTCCCGGACTCGGTCAGCGGGATCAGCATCTTGCCGGTCAGGGTCGCCCCTCGCACATGCACGCCCAGCCAGGAAACCCGAGACCCCACCAGTAAGGCCGGCAACCGCGATGGATCCCGGTCCAGCACCTTGGCCCGCATCGAGCGCAGGAAGGCCGGCTTGCGGATCGCCAGATCGGACTGCATGCGGGTGCGTAGTGCATCCGTCAGGCTGCGGCTGCTGTCACGCATCCCCAGGCCAACCGCCTTGTGGATCGCCTCGCGGCGTGACCGCGTCCAGGCGGCCAATTCGCGTTTGTCGAGCAGGCCCGAGGTGGTCAGGGAGATTTTGAGCATGGTGCGGTGAGGCTCTGAATGGCCTTGCGGATGGCCTCGCCCGTCCCCTGGCTACCCGTGGCGATGACCGTCAGCAGATTGGCCAGTTGCCGTTGCTCCAGACGATCGATGGCACCGAGCCAGGCATCAACCTGCGCCAGGGTGTAGTGCCGGATGTCCTGCCAGGCATGGCCATGCGCGATCAGGCGCTGGCAGGCGTCGGCCCAGCTAACTGACTGCCGATGCGGCTCACTGCCTCGCCCAGTTTCGGCACCACCCGCTGGATAAAAAAATCCGCATTCACCTCGAACAGGGACTGCGCGAGAAAGATCGCCTCGTCCAGCGCCAGGCCGGCAATCCATTCGCGGGGTTGGCGGCTGGCGATGGCCATGGCGTTAATCATGGCCTCGCCGTGACTGCCCAGAAGCCGCAGCCAGTCCGGTTCGATGGCGA
>CAZHFS010000551.1:0-1939 GCA_964531885.1 uncultured Propionivibrio sp. | reverse complement strand
AACAATTCGCCAAAGAAACCCTGCCCATCAGCCTCGAAGACGAGATGCGCCGTTCATACCTCGATTACGCGATGAGTGTGATCGTAGGACGGGCGCTGCCGGATGCGCGCGATGGCTTAAAGCCTGTGCACCGGCGTGTGCTCTATGCAATGCACGAACTGGGCAACGACTGGAACAAGGCGTACAAGAAATCGGCGCGTATCGTCGGCGATGTGATCGGTAAATACCATCCGCACGGCGATATCGCGGTGTATGACACCATTGTCCGGATGGCGCAGGACTTTTCCCTGCGTTACATGTTGGTCGATGGCCAGGGAAACTTTGGCTCGGTCGACGGGGACAATGCCGCGGCGATGCGTTATACCGAAGTGCGCATGGCACGCATCGGGCATGAGCTCCTGGCAGACATCGACAAGGAGACGGTCGACTTCGGCCCGAACTACGATGGTTCCGAGCAGGAGCCCTTGATCCTCCCGGCGCGTATCCCGAACCTGCTGATCAACGGTTCCTCGGGCATTGCCGTGGGTATGGCGACCAACATCCCGCCGCACAACCTGAACGAGGTGATCGACGCTTGCCTGGCGCTGGTCCGCAATCCGGAGATGACTGTCGATGAATTGATCGAGATCGTTCCGGCGCCGGACTTCCCGACTGCGGGCATCATCTACGGCGTGAGCGGGGTGCATGAGGGTTACCGTACCGGGCGTGGCCGGGTGGTGATGCGCGCCAAGACGCACTTCGAGCCCATCAAGGGGAGTGCCGATCGTCAGGCGATCATCGTCGACGAGTTGCCCTATCAGGTGAACAAGCGTTCGCTGCTTGAGAAAATCAGCGAGCTCGTCAACGACAAGCGCATCGAGGGCATCTCCGATCTGCGCGACGAGTCGGACAAGTCCGGCATGCGCGTGGTCATTGAGCTCAAGCGCGGCGAAATGCCCGAGGTCGTGCTCAACTGCCTGTACAAGCAGACGCAGTTGCAGGATACCTTCGGCATGAACATGGTGGCGCTGGTCGATGGTCAGCCGCGCCTCCTCAATCTCAAGCAGATGCTTGACTGTTTCCTGTCGCATCGGCGTGAGGTTATTACCCGGCGCACGGTCTATGAGCTGCGCAAGGCGCGCGAGCGTGCCCATATTCAGGAAGGTCTGGCGGTGGCGCTCGACAATGTCGACGAGATCATCGCTATGATCAAGGCTTCGCCAACGCCGGCAGATGCGCGGCGCGGCCTGATGGGTAAGCTGTG
The DNA here is from genome assembly GCA_964531885.1 of uncultured Propionivibrio sp. Taxonomy (GTDB): domain Bacteria; phylum Pseudomonadota; class Gammaproteobacteria; order Burkholderiales; family Rhodocyclaceae; genus Propionivibrio. The sequence goes on along the minus strand of CAZHFS010000551.1, from coordinate 696 downwards.
GACTTCGCCGACGGTGGGCGAAATGCTGCAGCGTGCTTCGCTCGATGCGACGCGTCCGGAAGGTCTGGGCATGGAATACGGTCTGTCGAAGAGCGGATATCTGCTCTCCGAGGCCCAGGCCCAAGCCATCCTCGAGTTGCGCCTGCAGCGCCTGACCGGCCTCGAGCGCGACAAGATCGTCGCCGACTTTGCCGATCTGTTGGTCAAGATCGCGGATCTGATGGATATCCTGGCTCGTCCGGAGCGTATCAGCGAGATCATCGGCGAGGAGCTCGAAGCCATCCGCGCCCAGTTCGGCGACAAGCGCCGTTCGGAAATCGAGTTGCATACCCAGGATCTGGGAATCGAAGACTTCATCGCCCCGCAGGATATGGTGGTCACGCTCTCGCACAGCGGCTATATCAAAGCCCAACCGCTTACTGACTACCGTGCTCAGCGGCGTGGCGGACGTGGCAAGCAGGCGGCGGCAATCAAGGACGATGATTTTGTCGATCATCTGTTCGTCGCCAATACGCACGATTACATTTTGTGCTTCTCCAATCGCGGTCGCGTGTATTGGCTGAAGGTCTATGAAGTCCCGCAGGGTTCGCGTTCGAGTCGCGGCAAACCGATCGTCAATATGTTCCCGCTCGAAGAGGGCGAGAAGATCAATGCCATCCTCTCGGTCAAGGAGTTTGTCGAGGACCGCTACATCTT
>CAZHFS010000550.1:0-1941 GCA_964531885.1 uncultured Propionivibrio sp. | reverse complement strand
TCGGCACGGTGGTCGCGGCGATGGTCAGCTTCTCGCCGGTCTTCGGGTTCTTGCCCTCGCGCTCGGCGCGGTCGGCAGACTTGAAGGTGCCAAAGCCGATCAGCGAAACGGCGTCACCCGCTGCCACGGTGTCGACCACGGTGTCGATGAAGGCATCCAGCGCCTTGGCGGCATCGGCCTTGGTCAGGTCGGCGTGGGCGGCGATCGCGTCGATCAGTTCGGTCTTGGTCATGTGGTATTCCCCTTGTGATGGTTATCAAACACAGCTCGCCAACACGGCCGGCAAGCCAAAGGGGCGCAATTCTATGGATTTTTCGCCACAACGCAACCTTGCGCCCCGAAACAGGCCTCAATTTGCGCTGTCATCCGGCCCGGCGCGCACTGTCATCCCACCACAGCGCGCCGCCTTTCCCCTATCATCCTGCCGAGTCAGATACTGCAGCTTTCGCCCCAAGACGGCATGGAAAAAACCTTGCGCCGCTAAGCATAAGGCGCGGTTGCGCAGGCTTGCGCCACGCATCCTGGGCGCTCATTGCTCAACACCGTTTCCTCCATGTTGAATGGGGTTCCACGATTAACGACGATCCACCGCACCTCCCTGCCCCATGCCCATCCTGCTCGACCTGCCTACCCCACATGTCCCGGTCAAGGTATGGACCGATGATCTCGACGCGGCCTCGCGCGCCCAGCTCGAGAATGTCGCCCGCCTGCCCATCGTGCACCACCACGTCGCCGCCATGCCCGACGTGCACCTCGGCATCGGCGCAACCATCGGCGCGGTGATCGCGACACGTGCGGCCATCGTTCCTGCCGCGGTCGGCGTCGACATCGGCTGCGGCATGCTGGCCTGCCGCCTGACTCTCAGTGCCGCCGACCTCGACGAGAAGCGCCTGCGCCGCGTCTTCGACGACATCTGCCGCAGCGTGCCGGTCGGCCGCGCCCAGCATGACGATGCCAACATCCTGAAAGCCGTCGCCCAACCTTTCGCTCCCCGCTTGAAACCCCTCACCGAGCGCCACCCCCAGTTGCTCAAGGCACTCGGCAAGCACTCCCGATGGCCCAACCAGCTGGGCACGCTGGGGTCCGGCAACCACTTCATCGAGTTGTGCCTCGACGAAACCGGCCAGGTCTGGTTGATGTTGCACTCCGGCAGCCGCGGCATCGGCAAGGCCATGGCCGAACACTTCATCGCCCTCGCCCGCCAGGACATGGCCCGCGAGCTGGCGAACCTGCCGGACCGCGACCTGGCCTGGCTCGCTGAAGGTCAGCCGCACTTTACCGACTATGTGGCCGCTGTCAGCTGGGCCCAGGACTACGCGCAGGCCAACCGCGCGGCGATGCAGTCCCTCATCCTCGCCGCGCTCGGCCGCCATCTGCCCACGTTCGCCGTCAGCGGCGAGGTGGTCAACTGCCACCACAACTACGTCGCCCAGGAGACGCACTACGGCGCTCGGGTCTGGGTCACGCGCAAGGGCGCGATCCGCGCCCGCCAGGACGACTACGGCATCATCCCGGGTAGCATGGGCGCGCGCAGCTACATCGTGCGCGGCAAGGGCAATCCCGAAAGTTTTTCCTCCTGCGCCCACGGCGCGGGACGGCGCATGAGCCGCAGCGCCGCGCAGCGCGCCTTCAAGCCCGCCGACCTCGCGCGCCAGACCGAAGGCATCCTGTGCCGCAAGGACGCCGGCGTGCTCGACGAGATTCCGGCCGCCTACAAGGACATCGATACCGTCATGGCCCAGCAGAGCGACCTCGTGGAAGTCGTGCACACCCTCAAACAAGTGCTGTGCATCAAGGGCTGAGCTCGCCAGCCGGAACGGCGCGCAGGAGCACCCTGCCGCAAGCCGTATCCTCGACACCTTGGGATGTAACAGCTTAACCGCCGTTTCGGCCGCCGAACCCGCGCCCCCGTACTGGCAACCGGAGAACACAAAGGAACCA
>CAZHFS010000549.1:0-1943 GCA_964531885.1 uncultured Propionivibrio sp. | reverse complement strand
GGCTTCCTGTTCCAGAAAGGTGCGCTTGACTTCGCTGGTGGCACCGTGGTGCATATCAACGCCGCCGTTGCCGGTCTGGTCGGTGCGTTCCTGGTTGGCAAACGCGTCGGTTACGGCCGCGAATCGATGGCCCCGCACAGCCTGACCTTCACCATGATCGGCGCCTCGCTGCTCTGGTTCGGCTGGTTCGGATTCAACGCCGGCTCAGCGCTTGAAGCAAACGGTGCGGCAGCCCTGGCCATGCTCAACACCTGGCTCGCCGCCGCCTGCGCAACGCTGTCCTGGATGTTCGCGGAATGGGCGTTCAAGGGCAAACCCTCGCTGCTCGGCGCCGCCTCGGGTGCTGTCTCCGGCCTGGTGGCGATCACCCCGGCGGCCGGTTTCGTCGGGGTCATGGGCAGCTTAGTCATCGGCCTCGCTGCCGGCGTGATCTGCCTGTGGGGGGTCAACGGACTCAAGCGACTGCTCGGCGTGGATGATTCGCTCGATGTCTTCGGGGTGCATGGCGTCGGCGGCATCCTCGGTGCGATTCTCACCGCCGTGTTCTGCGACCCGGCACTCGGTGGCACCGGCGTGTATGACTACGTCGCCAATGCGGTTGCCCCCTACGACATGAGCGCGCAACTCATCAGTCAATTGTGGGGCGTCGGCACCGCTGTCGTGTGGTCGGCCATCGTTTCGCTCTTTGCCTTCAAGGTCGCCGATCTGGCCCTCGGCCTGCGCGTCGCCTCCGACGAAGAACGCGAAGGTCTCGACATCACCACGCATGGCGAATCGGCCTACCACGGCTAATACCTAACCTCTCCACTCCGGCCCTGCCGGATTACACGGGTGCCCATCCGGCACCCGTTTTTTTCGCCTGCGTTCGCGTGCCGCGATTGACGCTGCGCATCTGCGATCCCATACTGCATCCCATACACGGATCATGGCGGCTAAACGCCATCGCCATAACAACAAGGGACTTTCCTGCCATGCGCTTTGCCTCTCTGCTCTGCGTACTGTGCCTTACTTGCCTGCCCATCTCGGCGCATGCGCAAACAGAACTCCAACTCGGGCACCCACAGCCTGAAAGCTCTGCCTTCCAAGCAGGAGCACAGGCTTTTGCCGCCGATTTTGAACGGCGCACCGGTGGGCGTTACAAAATCATCATTTCTCCGGCCGGCATCCTCGGTGGCGAACGGACGCTGGTTGCCAAGGCGCAGAACGGCAACATCGATCTGGTGCTCACCTCAACCGGCCCGGTCGGCCATTTTGTGCCAGAAACCCTGCTCACCGACATCCCCTTTCTGTTCCGCGATTCGGCGCATGCACACAAGGTACTCGACGGCCCGATCGGGCAGGACATCCTGGCGCGTTTTCAGGTGAACAAACTGGTTGCCCTGGCATGGGGCGAAAACGGCTTCCGCCACCTCACCAACAACCGCCTGCCGATACGCACGCCCGAAGACCTCCAGGGCCTGAAAATCCGCACCATGGAAAATCCGGTGCATATCACCGCCTTCAAGGTACTCGGTGCGCGGCCGGTTCCCATGTCATTCACCGACCTCTACGCCGCCTTGCAGTCGGAAAAAATCGATGGCCAGGAAAACCCGCTGCCGACCATCCTGTCCAGCGGTTTCGGGCCAATCCAGAAATACCTCTCGCTCACCGGGCACGTTTATTCCGCCGCGCTGTTCATCGCGGCACCGGCAACCGTCAACAAGCTTTCGGAGGCTGATCGCAAGGCGCTTTTCGACGCCGCCAAAAGCGGCGCCGCAGCGATGCGTAAACGGGTTGCGGAAATCGAAGCGACCGCCCTTGACGAACTCAAGCAGCAGGGCATGCGCGTTGAAAACGAAATCAACAAGGAGCGCTTTCAAGCAGCGCTGTCTGCGGCCTATGCGGATTATGCCAAGCGCTTCGGCGCCTCAACGCTGGAACGTATCCGCAACCAAAAATAGGGC
>CAZHFS010000548.1:0-1955 GCA_964531885.1 uncultured Propionivibrio sp. | reverse complement strand
GCCATTGAAGAAGGTGCTTACATCGTCGCTCAGGCGAACGCTGCACTTGGCCCAAATGGTGAGCTTGTCGACGAACTGGTGACCTGCCGCGAGAAAGGGGAAACCATCCTGGCAGAACCGTCGCGCGTGCAGTACATGGACGTTGCGCCGGGCCAGATCGTTTCGGTGGCAGCTTCGCTGATTCCGTTCCTTGAGCATGATGATGCGAACCGCGCTTTGATGGGTGCCAACATGCAACGTCAGGCGGTTCCATGTCTGCGCCCTGAAAAACCGGTGGTTGGGACTGGCATCGAGCGTACCGTGGCGGTTGACTCGGGTACGGCGGTGCAGGCGCTGCGCGGTGGCGTGGTCGACTACGTGGATGCTTCGCGTATCGTGGTGCGTGTTCACGACGATGAGACCGTGCCAGGTGAAGTTGGCGTCGATATTTACAACCTCGTCAAATACACCCGCTCCAACCAGAACACCAACATCAACCAGCGTCCGCAGGTTTGCGTCGGCGACGTCATTGCCAAGGGTGACGTGGTCGCTGACGGGGCTTCGACCGATAAAGGGGAGTTGGCGCTCGGTCAGAACATGCTGATCGCCTTCATGCCCTGGAACGGGTACAACTTCGAAGACTCGATCCTGATCTCCGAGCGTGTCGTATCCGAAGACCGTTTTACCTCGATCCACATCGAAGAACTGACGGTCGTTGCACGCGATACCAAGCTTGGGCCGGAAGAAATCACCCGCGATATCGCTTCGCTTGGTGAAGCGCAGTTGTCGCGCCTCGATGAGTCGGGCATCGTCTATATCGGTGCCGAAGTCGAAGCTGGCGACGTACTCGTGGGTAAAGTGACGCCGAAGGGTGAAACCCAACTGACGCCGGAAGAGAAACTCCTGCGGGCGATCTTCGGCGAGAAGGCGTCTGACGTGAAAGATACCTCGCTGCGCGTCCCCTCAGGGATCGCCGGCACGGTCATCGACGTGCAGGTGTTCACCCGCGAGGGGATCGAGCGTGACAAGCGCGCCCAGTCGATCATCGATGATCACCTGCGTGGCTACAAACTCGATCTTGCTGACCAACTTCGAATCGTCGAACGCGATGCGTTCGCCCGTGTCGAGCGTCTGGTCGTGGGCAAGGTTGCCAATGGCGGGCCCAAGCGCCTGGCTAAGGGTACGACGATCACCAAGGATTATCTCGATGGGATCGAGCCGCATCACTGGTTCGATATCCGCATGGCCGACGATGAGGTCGCGCAACAACTCGAGTCGCTGCGTGATGGTCTTGAGCAGACGCGCAAGGACTTTGATGTCGCCTTTGAAGAAAAGCGCAAAAAGCTGACGCAGGGCGATGAGCTCTCGCCGGGTGTGCAAAAGATGGTGAAGGTGTACGTGGCCGTCAAGCGTCGCTTGCAGTCGGGCGACAAGATGGCCGGTCGCCACGGGAACAAGGGTGTCGTATCGCGGATCGTGCCGGTCGAGGATATGCCTTACATGGCCGACGGACGTCCGGTGGATATCGTCCTGAACCCGCTCGGCGTTCCTTCCCGGATGAACATCGGTCAGGTTCTCGAAGTGCATTTGGGTCTGGCCGCCAAGGGGCTTGGCTTCAAGATCGGCGACATGCTGCGCCGGCAGGCAAACGCAAACGAACTGCGCGAATTCCTCGACAAGGTGTACAACTCCAACGGGAAGCCGGAAGACATCGCTTCGCTTACCGATGCCGAAGTCATCACCATGGCCAACAACCTGGAAGCTGGCGTTCCGTTTGCCACGCCGGTGTTCGACGGCGCCAAGGAAGAGGAAATCAAGGAAATGCTCCGCCTGGCGGGCATGCCTGAATCCGGCCAGATGACTCTGTTCGATGGACGCACAGGCGAGCAGTTCGAGCGCAAGGTGACGGTGGGCTACATGCACATGCTCAAGCTGCATCACCTTGTCGATGACAAGATGCACGCCCGTTCCACCGG
>CAZHFS010000547.1:0-1956 GCA_964531885.1 uncultured Propionivibrio sp. | reverse complement strand
CCGCCGGTGGTCATCGAGATGGCGACGAACAAACCGGTGATGATGGTACCCATCAGCAGGCCACCGAGCGCCTTCGGGCCAAGCAACAGGCCGACGAGGACCGGCACAAGCACGGGCAGCAGCGACGGAACAATCATTTCCTTGATCGCCGCCGAGGTCAGCATGCCGACTGCACGCGAGTAGTCCGGCTTCTGCTCGCCGGTCATGATGCCGGGCATCTCCTTGAACTGGCGACGCACTTCCATCACCACCGCAGCCGCGGCCGTACCAACGGCCTCCATGGCCATGGCGCTGAACAGGTAAGGAATCAGGCCACCGATAAACAGGCCGATGATGACCATGTGATCCGACAGATCAAAGGCCAGAACATAACCCAGACGACCTTCGAGGGCGTGGGTATAGTCGGCAAACAGGACCAGCGCGGCAAGGCCGGCCGAACCAATGGCGTAGCCTTTGGTGACAGCCTTGGTGGTGTTGCCGACGGCATCGAGCGGATCGGTAACATCACGCACGCTTTGCGGCAGACCCGACATTTCGGCGATACCGCCTGCGTTGTCGGTGATCGGGCCATACGCGTCGAGCGCAACGATGATGCCGGACATCGACAGCATCGCGGTGGCGGCAATGGCGATGCCGTACAAACCGGCCAGCGCATAGGTCAGGTAGATGGCCACGCACACGGCAATGACCGGCATCGCACATGCCTTCATCGAGACGCCAAGGCCGGCGATGATGTTGGTGCCGTGACCAGTGGTCGAGGCTTCGGCAACATACTTAACCGGCGCATAGTCGGTGCCGGTGTAATACTCGGTAATCCAGACCAGCAGGCCGGTCAGGATGAGACCGATGGTCGCCGCAGCAAAGATGCTCAGCGAACTGATCAACTTGCCGTCAGCCATGGTCACGCCATCGCCAAGCATCCAGGTGGTTACCGGGTAGAAGGCGGCCAACGCCAGAATGCCAGCAACCGCGAGACCGCGGTAGAGTGCGTTCATGATCTTGCCGCCATCGTTGGCCTTGACGAAGAAACAGCCAATGATCGAGGCGATGATCGAGACCCCACCAAGAACGAGCGGATAGATGACCAGATTGTCGTTCGCCCCGGCAACCCCCTTGAGCATCATCGCTCCGAGCACCATGGTCGCCACGACAGTCACCGCATAGGTTTCGAAAAGGTCGGCAGCCATGCCGGCGCAGTCGCCAACGTTGTCACCGACGTTATCGCCGATGACGGCCGGATTACGTGGATCGTCCTCAGGGATGCCCGCTTCAACCTTGCCCACGAGGTCGGCGCCAACGTCAGCCCCCTTGGTGAAGATGCCGCCACCGAGACGGGCGAAAATCGAAATCAGCGAACCACCAAAGGCCAGTCCGACCAGCGGTTCGACGGCATGCTGGAAATCACCACCCGCACCACGCAGAACGGCATAGTAGCCGGCAACTCCGAGAAGACCCAGCCCAACGACCAGCATGCCGGTGATCGCGCCGCCCTTGAAGGCCACGTCAAGCGCCGCCGAAATACCATGACGCGCGGCTTCAGCAGTACGCACGTTGGCGCGCACCGAGACGTTCATGCCGATAAAGCCGGTTGCCCCGGAGAGCACGGCACCGATCACGAAACCAAGCGCCATCGACTTGCTGAGAAAAATCGCAATCAGCACGGCAAGCACAGCGCCGACAATGCCGATCATCGAATACTGCTTGTTGAGGTAGGCCGAAGCACCCACCTGGATCGCCTTGGCGATCTCCTGCATCTTCTCGTTCCCGGCGGGCAACGAAATGATCCATTTGGTCATTGCTGCCCCGTAAAGGACAGCGATCACCGCGCACGCGAGCGCGAATAGCAAAGCAGCCGACATGTAATCCCCCTATCAAAACCGCCGGCACACCAGCCATGTACCGGCAAGCAAAACAACTGCACAAAAAACGCTTACCTCCTCTAGCGGGAGGTAAATC
>CAZHFS010000546.1:0-1959 GCA_964531885.1 uncultured Propionivibrio sp. | reverse complement strand
TGGTGCATCCAATGGCGCAGTCGTGCGAAATCACGAAAATATGATTCTCAGGAACTTCATAGCTCATCGGCCGAGACGGGGGCGGAAGCGTCGGCGGCTGGGGCCATCGTTTCTGCCGATCGGCATCGTAAGCCTGCCGCTCGATGGACGGATTGCCGCCGCTGTCGCTCAACTGGATACAGAAGGCGTAGTTGAGAATACCCGACAGGGTTGCAGCATTGATATGCTCGTCATGACGCAGGCGCTCGATGGCCCAGAGCAGACTTTGATCGTCCTGCCAGTCGATGCGTTTGACCAGATCCTTGGCGAGCGCCCAGGCATCGCCGCCTTCCTCATACGTTTCGAGATGGGCATGCCCCAAGAACGCCTCGTGGACGTCAGTGTGATGGTCGATCGTAATTAGGTTCGGCGCTTGATTCAACCGGCGCCGTATCAGGGACCAGGGCGCCAAGGCCTGATGATGGTCATCGACGACATAGATGTCCTTGCCGCAAATGATGTGGTGGCTGAACAAGTTTTCCAAGGTCATGAGATCGCTCTGCGTGTTTTTCGTATATCTCGGCAAGATAATTACTTCAAGTTTGACGAGATCACTTCACTCGCAAGTGGCGACATGAGTAGCGTTCCGCTCCCGAGGAAACGGCGAAAGTTTCGGATACCTCATACCAGTTTCCTCCCGGATGCCCACCGCCATGGTTCGCACCCATGCACGAACACTCGCAATGAAAACCTTCGGCATTCCAGCACGCGGGCGCGCACTTCTGTCGCTCACGGTACAACTGAATCACGTATGCCTCACGATAGCGTCTCAACGCAAGTTTGATGACGCTGTCAAACCACACTGTCGGGATTTCCCAAGCCTTATATTGGCCATTCCATTTGGGCTTGGAACGCCGGTCATTGCGCAGCCATTCCTGGTTCCCTTCGGCAAACGGAATTCTGACCAGAACAGGCTGGGGCTTGGCACGTTTAAATATCGCTGGAATCTGACCCTGCCGCCAGATCGCTTTCAGATGTGAATCACTCAAATCCTGCGACATGAGTGATCCACCACCGATTACCGTGAGTCAGCGTTGCTTGTTCGCTTGGGATAAAACTGAAGCTGCCAACTCCTTCGTGTCATCCGCGTAGCGATCGCTCGCCAGCACGCGTGCAGCTACGTCTTCCATCTTCGCCCCGGTCTGCTTGTCTCCGCTACGTTGGGACAGCGCGGACGCTGCAAGACTCTTCGCGACTTGTGATGCCCGACTGTCCTGAAGCGTTTCTGCCGCCAGCTTCCCGATGCGAGTAGACGTCTGCTTTGCGTTCTTCGACATAGAAACCTCCTTGATTAACTCAAGTCTTGGATGGGGTACGGAAAGGCAAAACCACTGTACTGTCGTGGCCTACTCGTTCCTCGGCATTTGTCTGCACAGTCCTCAACCGCGCGAATTGCACGATATTGCTCTTGCCTTGGAAGAACCCTTCCGGCAGTCCTGCCAGCATCTCGATATCAAAAGCGGCGAGTCCGATATGCCTCGGAATCGCATCCAGCGGCATAACGTTTTCATCGACCAGCAGGTCGACGGTGCGGCGAAGCAAGCGCGGCTGCTCGGGCTTACGATCGCCATCACCCGGCTCAGATTTACCGCCCCATCGCGCAGATCGCCGCTTGAAGAGCGCCAACTTACCATCTTCGTCAAGCAATCCCAACGCGTGCAGTCTCATGGTGATTGCAGCCACAGAGACGCCCCACCGCCGCTTGAGCAACAACAGATCGTCCAGCGTAACCGGCATACGCACCTCGGATGCAAACGTCTCGGCAGGAAGTAGAAATGCGCCAGCAAAGTGATGTGCCTGCTTTTCCATTAGCTTGTGGCGATCACGATCAGTCGTGCGCTGGATATGCCGATGCAAAACCAAATGCCCAAGTTCATGCGCCAGGTCGAATCGACTGCGGTACCCGTTATCTTTATCGGC
>CAZHFS010000545.1:0-1961 GCA_964531885.1 uncultured Propionivibrio sp. | reverse complement strand
GCGTCTTGAATACGTTTGGCGGTCGCCAGCACCTGCTCTTCACTGTTATCTGGCATCAAGATGACAAATTCTTCTCCGCCAAAGCGCGCGACGATCTCTGCCGCACGCCGTACTTCCTTCAACATCGACATGGCGACCGCTCTGAGGCAATCGTCGCCGGCCAGGTGTCCATAGCAGTCGTTGTATGCCTTGAAATGGTCGACATCGATCAGGATCAGCGCTAACGGCAAGCCGGACCGTTGTGCGCGGTTCCATTCTTCTCTCAGCACGCTATCAAAGCAGCGCCGGTTTGCGGCGCCGGTTAATCCATCCGTATTGCTCAGAAGTTCCAGCTTGAAGTTGGCCTCTCGTAATTCGAGTGTCCGATCGGCGACCTCTCTTTCAAGCGCGGTGTTTCGCTCGGCAAGGCTTTTGAGCGGATAGACCTCACCTTCCTGAACGAGATGATAGGGGATGGATATTCCGCTGTAGACAATCATCCAGTCGTTGGCTTCCAACCGAAAAATCAAGGTCAGTCGCGCAATCTCCCGAGAGAGGATGTGGTCGGGGATCGGCAGATGAATGTGGAAAAAGGCCGTAACGGCAACGACCTGGTCACTTAGGTCCTGAAGGCTCACGTCCAGCATTTCAATCCGCAGATGCTCAGTGATCTGTGCAAAATCTTGACGGGTGATAGCGATCCATTGCTCGATATCTTTAACCAAGCAAGTACCACCGCCAGCAAAGCCACTGAAATTCTTGCTGAACCTCGATGTCAGCCGGTCGTCTCGGGTCGCATACATTTGGATGTATTCGTCGAAAAGCGAGCGGATCAGGACGTGGCGGTCGGTTTTCATAGGAGGAAAAGGGTCAGCAGAATCGTGGTGAAATGGGCCTTCGCCATCAAAGAGGGCATGAGTTCCGTCTAGCTGACGTTGCCACCCAGCCCGGACCATCTGAGAACGGTAAAACAGGGTTGCGTTGCCAATTCTACAGGGCAAATCCGATGATTCAGATCACTGCTTAAGCGCAGATTATTGTGCCCCGCACCGACCAGTCGGCACCACCCTTTCGGCTTATAAATTACTGCGACTGCCCTTCCACGTGGTTTTAGTCCAAACGGCAGTTGGCTGGCACGTTGCAGACTGACACAACTTGGCAGATCAACGGCAGCTCAGGCCGACGAGTGTGAATTCGGAACGTTCTCCGGCCAACGACATTTGCGCCGGAGAGTTGTCGGCCTTGGCCGAGGACTTGACCGCAGGCATTCGCCGAATAGACAGACAGCGGAGTCCAATCCAGCCCGTTGGCTACTGTTCCGCATCGTTCAGCAAAAAAATAATGGCAACTCAATCGACACGGAGGCTTCCGCCTCCGTGTCTTTAGAACTCCACCGTGCAGGGGAAACCCTTGTCCGACGTTTTCGGCAAGGTTTTGGCAGCATGCTTGATTGGCAGTTCGACGAGTTTGCCGTCGGCGGTCCTGGCCCGGATCTGCTTCGCCTTCCGGAGAGCATCCCAGGTATACAAGAAGTTGTTCGCGCCGACTCGCGAGCCGGTTTCATATGGCGTGGCGATTTCCTTGGCATCGATGATCAGATCGAACCCCTTTGCCTCGCCGCTGCCATAGCGTTTTCCGTTGGCGGTGAGCGTCATGCTGACCGGCATGCTGTCGCTGCAAGCGATGTAGAGAGCCGTTTGTTTGCTGGCAACGGCCGTGTATTCAGTCACGCCTTGCCCCCATCCGCTTGACCATTGACCGAGTTCGCCATAAGCCTGGACCCCGCAAGCTAAGGCCAGCAGCAGACTTCCCAACGCTATGCGCTTCATATTCTTTCTCCTACAAGGTTACAGGCATTTGCCTGGGCGCTTGAGAGCAACATCAGAACGATAAAAGACGCCAAGCGCTTTTTCATAAGCTTCCTCTCGACAAGACTTGCTACCGTTTGGACACTACTTCATGTATTTGACGGTGACTGTACC
>CAZHFS010000544.1:0-1962 GCA_964531885.1 uncultured Propionivibrio sp. | reverse complement strand
GCGTTCGTCAGTCCAGTGTTTCCATGGCATGGTTAAAGCGTGCGTAAATAACGAAAACTGAAAAAGGTCTGTTGAGTTCACCGCCATAATGCAGGCCACTTTACAGCGTTACAATTGCACATCCCACAGCACTGCATTCGTCAGACACGAACGATGCACTACGACCTCACCGACCTGCGGCTCTTCGTCGCCATCGCGGAAGCACACAATCTGACCCGCGGCGCAGAACGCGCCCATCTCGCCCCGTCATCTGCCAGTCACCGCCTGCAACAACTTGAGAGTGCGCTGGGTACACCGCTTTTCCTTCGCCAGGCACGCGGTGTCCAGTTAACCCGTGCCGGCGAAGCGCTGCTGCGGCATGCCCGCCAAGTATTTGCCCAGCTAGAGCAGATGCACGCGGACCTCGCCCCTTTTGCCCAAGGCATCCGCGGCCACGTCACCCTGTGGGCCAACACGCATGCCACACACAGTTTTTTGCCGGACGACCTCGCCGGCTTCCTGCGAGCGCATCCGCAAGTTAGCGTTTCACTTGAGGAACATACCAGCCCGGAAATCGTGATGGCTGTCGTGCGCGGCGAAATCGAACTGGGCGTAGTTGCCGAACGCGTTGAAGGCGCAGACGTCGAATTGATCCCGTATCGCGCGGATCGTCTTGTCCTCATCACGCCGCCCGCACACCCTCTCGCCAGGCGAACGCACGTCCATTTCGCCGAGGTAACCGATTTTCCCTTCGTCATGCTGCACGCTGGATCGGCGATCCATACCTTCACCATGAACGCCGCCGCAGCCCTCGGCCGCCACCTCAACGTACGCATCCAGGTACGCAGTTTCGAAGCGGTCTGCCGCATGGTCGGCGCTGGCGTCGGACTCGGCTTGGTCCCGCGCAGCGCCGTGCCGGACGACGGCCTGCACGAACCGCCAACGCTCATCGAACTCGATGAGCCGTGGGCCCAGCGTGACCTGCAACTCTGTGTTCGCCGGGCAAGCGCCCTGTCGGGTTTTGCCGCGATCCTGCTCACCCATCTCAGTCGCCGCTCTGCGGTTTGAGAAGTTCCCCTCGTACCGGGCACCCCCAAGCCAAGGGACGATCAGCGCCGCCGCGACCCGCCGAGCACCGAGCCGAGAACGCCACGGATAATCTCACGCCCGAGTTGTGAACCAATAGCCCGTGCTGCCGACTTGGCCAATGATTCCGCAAGGCTCTCCCGCCCGGCACGGCCACCCGGACGCCCATTTGCCCCGCCGCCAAATAGGTCGCCCAAGCCTCCCAGCAATCCCCCAGGCGACGCTTCCGGCTGTGCCGGCTTACCCGCCTTGAGGTTTTCGAAGGCCGATTCACGGTCTAGGCGCTGTTCGTAAACGCCATAGACTAGCGACGATTTGATTGCTGCCTGCCTTTCCTCGCCGGTCAGCGGCCCGATGCGCGATGCGGGTGGCAGGACAAAGGCACGCTCGACGACATTCGGCCGCCCTTTTTCATCAAGAAATGAAACGAGCGCCTCGCCAACCCCTAGTTCTGTGATCGCCGTTGCAGAATCGAAGGCCGGATTGGCACGCAGGTCTCGGCCGCCGTCTTGACCGCCTTCTGGTCGCGCGGCGTGAACGCGCGCAAGGCATGCTGCACCCGATTGCCTAACTGACCAAGCACGGTTTCCGGAATATCAAGCGGGTTTTGCGTCACAAAATAGATACCGACCCCCTTGGAGCGAATCAGACGCACCACCTGCTCGATCTTTTCCAGCAAGGCTGCTGGCGCCTCGCTGAAAAGCAGGTGGGCCTCGTCAAAGAAAAAGACCAATTTCGGCTTCTCCAGATCACCGACTTCCGGCAATTGCTCGAACAGTTCGGAAAGCAGCCATAGCAGAAAGGTTGAATACAGCCGTGGCGAAGCCAGTAATTTGTCGGCTGCCAGAATATTGACCACCCCATGCCCATCGATGGTCTGCATCAGATCGGCGATAT
>CAZHFS010000543.1:0-1978 GCA_964531885.1 uncultured Propionivibrio sp. | reverse complement strand
GCCTCGATCGCCTGGAACAATTTGCGCGCCTTGTGCTGCGACGTCACCACGCCCAGGGCGCAGACGAGAATGGCCAGCAGCAGCAGGATGTTGAGACGCACCATTTCAGGCCGCCTCCCGTTCCGGACCGCCGGCAAGGCGTTCGGCCACGCGCATCACGGCGCTGCGCGCGCGCGGGTTGGCCGCCACTTCCGCGTCGCCGGCCTTCACCGGCTTGCCGGCCAGGCGCAGGCGCGGCAACGGCAGTTCGGCGGAGCGCAAGGGCAGGTTCTTCGGCAGGTTGTCGCTCGACTGTTCGCGCATGAAACGCTTGACGATACGGTCCTCGAGCGAATGGAAACTGATGACCGCCAGCCTGCCTCCCGCCTTCAGCACGTCCACGGCCTGCGGCAGCGCTAGCGCGAGCTGCTCGAGCTCCTGATTGACGTGAATCCGTAGAGCCTGAAAGGTACGCGTCGCCGGATCCTGGCCGGGCTCGCGGGTCCGCACGGCTTCGCGTACGAGCGCGGCGAGCTGCCCCGTGGTTGCAAGAGGCCGCTCGCCCCGAGCAGCCACAACCTTCTTTGCAATCTGGAAAGCAAACCGTTCTTCGCCATAGTTTCTGATGACCTCCGTGATTTCTTTTATGTCCGCGCGAGCCAGAAACTCGGCCGCCGTTTCGCCCTGAGTCGTATCCATGCGCATGTCGAGTGGCGCGTCGAAACGGAAGCTGAAACCGCGCTCACCTTCATCGAGCTGAGGCGACGAAACGCCAATATCGAGCAGCACGCCATCAACCTGAGCAAATCCTGCCGCCTGCGCGACTTCCGCCAATTCGCCAAAAGCGGCATGGCGAATGGAAAACCGGGCATCGTCGATCGCTGCAGCAGCGGCGATTGCCTGCGGATCACGGTCGAGCGCCAGGAGCCGCCCTTGCGGACCCAACCGCTCAAGAATGGCGCGGCTGTGCCCACCACGCCCAAAGGTGGCGTCGACGTAAGCGCCGGAAGCTTTGATTTCCAGCGCCGCGACAGCCTCTTCGAGAAGAACCGTCCGATGCGGCGAAAGCGAACTCACAGCGCCAGATCCTCGAGACCAGGCGGCAGCTGCCCGTCGCCCATGGCAGAAAACACATCCTGTTGCTGCTGCCAGCCAGCCTCCGACCAGATTTCGAAATGACTGCCCTGACCGACCAGATAAACCGTCTTCTCGAGCTGGGCAAATTGGCGCAGTTCCGGAGCAATCAGCAAGCGCCCGGCCGCATCCGTCGTCTCTTCACGGGCATTACCGACCAGCAGGCGCTTGATCGCCGCCGAATGCGCGTTCAGGCTTGAGGCAGCGAGCACCTTATCCCGAATCGGCGCCCAGGCCGGCGCCGGATAGAGCAGGAGACAACGATGCGGGTGCGCGGTGAGCACCAGTTCGCCGCCCGAAGCCTGAACGAGCGCCTCCCGGTGACGCGCCGGAATGGCGAGTCGACCTTTGACGTCCAGACTGAGCGCGGTCGCACCCTGAAACATTTGCTCTGCCCCTCGGTTTTGTTGTGGGAGGAAGGACCAGCTTCCCACTTTTCACCACTATCTCCCACTTTACGGCATTGATTTGGGCAAAGCAAGCGCTTTTATTCGACTTTTTCCAATCAGGACAATGACTTACAGCGCATTCCAAAGAAGTTTATTCGAAAAAATTTCCTTTGAAAAACAATGAAAAAAAAAGATTAGTTAAAGTGCTTTATTACCAAATAGACGACCATTTCCGAAAAAACAACGATAAAAAAGCCACCCTCGACGAGGGCGGCTTTCGTGACCCGCGACCACGGGCAGGGTCAAGAGCGTGCCGTTTAGCCGACGTAGCCGAGCCAGCGCCAGTAGGTTGCGCCCATCAGCAGGATCAGCAGGTAGGCGGCGATGGTCAGCGGCACTCCGGTACGCACGAAGTCGCGGACTTCGAAGGTTCCTGTGCCGTAGGCGATCATGTTTTGCGGCGCAGTGACCGGCAG
>CAZHFS010000542.1:0-1982 GCA_964531885.1 uncultured Propionivibrio sp. | reverse complement strand
ATCGCGGCACGATCTTCAACGATCTTCTTGACGCGGGAATGCAGGTTGAAGCCTTCCGGCAACGTGGTCAGACGCTGTGCTAGGCGTTGCAACTCAGCCTTCGGCACGGAAGTATCGACGGTCTCGATATACTGCTTGGTCAGGAACGGGGTCCAGTCGATGGTGTTCGGATGCTTGTAGCCAGCCAGAACCGGGTTGTACAGCAGCTCGCCCTTGTCGAGGTGTGCGCGGTACTCGGCGATCATCGCATCCGGACCATCGGCCGGCAGCGTGCCTTCGGCGATCAGCTTGTCACCATACAGCTTGCGGGTACCCGGATGCTTGGCGATGATCTTGTACATCAGCGGCTGGGTGACCATCGGCTCGTCCTGCTCGTTGTGGCCGAGCTTGCGGAAGCAGTTGATGTCGATGACGACATCCTTCTGGAAGGTCTGGCGATATTCGACCGCAATCTGGGTGACCAGCGCAACGGCTTCGGGATCGTCACCGTTCACGTGGAAGATCGGCGCATCGACCATCTTGAAGATGTCGGTACAGTAGTGGCCCGTGCGGTAGTCGCGCGGATCGGAGGTGGTGAAGCCCACCTGGTTGTTCACCACGATGTGCAGCACACCGCCCACACCGTAACCACGGGTCTGCGCGAAGTTGAGCATTTCCTGGTTGACACCCTGACCGGCAACCGCCGAGTCACCGTGAATCAGGATCGGCATGACCTTCTTCTTGCTGCCTTCGCCACGACGAACCTGACGGGCATACACCGAACCGGCAACCACCGGGTTGACGATTTCAAGGTGAGACGGGTTGAAAGCCAGCGTCAGGTGGCACGGGCCTCCCGGGGTGGACACGTCGGACGAGAAGCCCATGTGGTACTTGACGTCACCAGCGGACAGATCGCTCTTCTTCTTGCCTTCGAATTCGGCAAAGAGCATCGACGGGGCCTTGCCCAGGGTATTGACCAACACATTCAGACGACCACGGTGGGCCATACCGACGACCACTTCGTCGACACCATTGGCACCACCGGCACGGATGGCTTCATCCATGGAGACGATCAGCGATTCACCGCCCTCCAGCGAGAAGCGCTTCTGGCCGACGTACTTGGTGTGCAGATAACGTTCGAGCGTCTCGGCAGCGGTCAGGCGCTCGAGGATGCGCTTCTTCTGTTCGGCGTTGTAGGACGGGCGCGAACGGATGCTTTCGAGACGCTCCTGCAGCCAGCGCTTCTCGTTGTAGTCGGTCATGTACATGTACTCGACACCCACGGTACCGCAATAGGTCTGGCGCAGGGTTTCGAGAATGTCGCCGAGCTTGGCTTCAGCCGGCAGGCCCTTGAGCGAACCGACGCTGAAGGACTGGTTCAGGTCGCCATCGGTAAAACCGTAGAACGACGGTTCGAGCTCGTCGATTTTCGGACGGGCCAGGCGCTTGAGCGGATCCAGATCGGCCCAGCGGGTCCCGAGCGAACGGTAGGCTGTGACCAGTTGGCCAACGGCAGACTGCTTCTTGTGCTCAGCGGCGGACGATTGCACGACCGGGCGGAAGCCGCCGTTTTTGCCGATTTCGGCGAACGCTGCCACCACCGGACCGTGCGCCACGTCCCGCGCGGCAGCTCCCGGTGTCTGGGCAAGCTTGTCAAAGTATTCACGCCACTCACCCGGCACAGCAGTCGGGTCGTGGAGGTAGTTTTCGTAGAGCTCTTCGACGAACGGCGCGTTGCCGCCAAAGAACAAGGAGCTATCGAATTTCTGCGTCATCGTAGTCATAGGCATCCCCTTCAGGGTGTTGTTATACCGGCTTGCCGCAGTGCAGCAATCCTTTGAATGCAAAAAAGGCGGCCTAACGGCCGCCCCTTTGTTGCGTAACTTAAGCGCGTTGTGCCAGCGGTACCACGTCGCGCTTGGCAGCACCGACGTAAAGCTGACGCGGACGACCGATCTTGTATTCCGGATCGGTGATCATTTCTTCCCACTGGGTCATCCAGC
>CAZHFS010000541.1:0-1990 GCA_964531885.1 uncultured Propionivibrio sp. | reverse complement strand
CCAGTAGAAGCACGTCAACGTCTTTCGGGCCATGCGTCATCAACTTGTCCATCAGGTGTGCTTTTCTGCCGTGCATTCTCAAGTCGCCGCTATAGAGTAGTTTCTTTCCATCGGCTTCAATCAACAATGCGTAAGCATCATATGCAGAGTGATCAACCAGATACGGTGTTATCTGGAAATGCCCCAGAGTGATAGTTTGACGATCCAGTAGATCTGGCCCATCCAAGTTGAGGACGGCGTGCTTGGTAAATGGCGCGGCAGCTTTGAGGATTCTCCTGGCAGCAACCCCTATCGCAACCGGCACTGTTTTCTGCATCCATGGCAGCAAGCCATAGTGATCCTGATGTGGATGCGAAATGACGATCCCGCATAGCGATTCCAAGTCAATCGCCGGGACTGGTGCACAGGAACTATCCACGCCTGTCAGCGGCATGCCGATATCAAGCAGGATTCTCTGACCTGACGACTCGACTTCTATGCAGGTGCCGCCAACTTCGGCTGCTCCACGATGGATTCGCACTTTCATGCGATCAATTTTCGCCGGGCAGAGGCTCAGAAAGTGAGCCTGCCAAGAAGAAAGAAATATTGAGAGCGGTTCGAGTTACCCCTGGCGTAAGACGTCATAGCTATCCAAGCTATCGTCGTCCTGCCATGAACGGTCCCAAGATCGCGGTTCTGCCGACTCCAGAAGCAACAGGCTGAGTACGCGATCCCGCTCGCTGTAGGTATGCTTAAACTCCGTCAGCTTCATGTAGGGCGCCTCTTCGGCGCACCAGATGGCTGCCGAAACGGTAACCCCCTGCCATTCCTGTGCGGTATCGACATCGGCTGCCACGGTATGGGGCAATGGTTCCTGTGGGTCATCCGTTCTCCGGACACGTGCCCGTGTTATGACCGCCGACCGGCTACGGCATTCGTAGTCCAGATAACCATTGTCCCAGCAGACCAGGATTGCCCGTTGGCTCGTATGCTGGACGAAGCGGATGCACAGCGCCTCGAACGACACTTCGAATTGCTTGGCCAGGCTACTCAGCAAGTGAAGGTCGATGCGGGATCCATTGATGCTTTTCCCGAACACATCGCCCGGCATAAGCAGGTTGCTGGCAAAGACGTTGGCCTCGCGCTCGATAACGGCCATGGTCTCCGACCCCGAGTAGACGCTGCTCTTGTCGCAATTGAAGTCGGCTTGCCGGTCGCGGTGCAGGACGAAATGGCCGAGCTCGTGGGCGATGGTAAAGCGCTGTCGTTCTGGCCGGGCAGAACCGTTGTAGAAAATGCCCCACTCGGCGGCATCGTCTGGATTGCGCACCAACGCCCCCTCGCAGCCAGACCATGGTGCAGGCGCAGGAGGCTTGATCTCCTTAACGCCTCGTCCAAATTGAGTCAAAGGCAGCAATCGACGGATCAGGTCGAGGTCAGTTGCCAGTGGCCCCTCGCCACCAAGGTAAGCGCGCATCACTTTAATGATGTCGTATGCCGCCTTGGGGGCGGCAAGTACCTCGGCAGTCACTTTTTGTCTCCGTCCTTGCGGGGACCGAACATCACTTCCAGCGCCTGCCGGTAACGCCGCTTTTCCTCCTCCGGCATTCCGACATACTCGCGGAAGAAAACGACATCATCGGGAGTAGCCGCAGGTACTTCTTCGACGGGCTCTCCCATCAGATCACCCATCGTCACGCCCAATACCTTCGCAATGGCCTGGATCCGTTCGGCAGTTGGCCGCTGCCCCGGCTTTTTTTCCAGTTCCCAGATATAGGCCTTAGTACAGCCGACCGCGTCGGCTACCTGCTGCAAGGTCAATCCTTTGGCCTCGCGCAGGCTTCGCAGGCGTATTCCGAACGCCGAACCCATGGCGATGCTCCTGTCTCGTCAATAAATCCTATTAGAAACGAAAGTATAGCTCTGTGATACAGAAAAGTGCCAGATGTTCCTTGCTTATTGACAAGCGGATAAGAGGGGAACAGAATCGCGCTGTATCACGCTACTTTAC
>CAZHFS010000540.1:0-1994 GCA_964531885.1 uncultured Propionivibrio sp. | reverse complement strand
CGCGCCGCTGATCGTCGGCCGCAAGGGCGAGAACCACGACCTGTTCGACGAATTGCGCGCACAGGGTTTCGTCCGGGTGCGCATTGACGGCGAGGTGTGCGAGCTCGACGACCTGCCGAAGCTCGAAAAAAATCGCAAGCACACGATCGAGGTCGTGATCGACCGACTGAAGGTGCGCGCCGACTTGCAGCAGCGGCTCGCCGAATCGTTCGAGACCGCGCTGCGCCACGCCGACGGCCGCGCCATCGCGCTGGAGATGGACAGCGGCAAGGAGCACCTCTTCTCGGCCAAATTCGCTTGCCCGGTGTGTTCATACGCCTTGCAGGAACTCGAGCCGCGCATCTTCTCCTTCAACAACCCGATGGGCGCCTGCCCCAAATGCGACGGCCTCGGCGTCATCCAGTTCTTCGACCCCAAGCGCATCGTCACCCAGCCCGAGCTGTCGCTCGCCGCCGGCGCGGTACGCGGCTGGGACAAGCGCAATCAGTTCTATCATCAACTGCTCACCTCGCTTGCCGACCACTACGGTTTTAGCATCGACACTCCGTTCAAGCAGTTGCCGGAAGCCATCCAGGCGATCGTGCTGTTCGGCTCGGGACGCGAAGTCATTCGCTTTTGCTACCTCAACGAAAAAGGCACGCGCTTTGACCGCAGCCATACCTTCGAAGGCATCGTCACCAACCTCGAACGGCGCTACAAGGAAACCGACTCGGTGGCCGTGCGCGAGGAACTCGCCAAGCTGATCAGCAACAAGACCTGCCCGCACTGCGACGGCGCCCGTCTGCGCAAGGAAGCCCGTCATGTCCGGGTCGGCGACGGCGAGCAGGCACTGACCCTGCATGCCATCAGCCGCCTGCCGCTCAACCAGGCACTCGATTATTTCCAATGCCTGACACTCTCCGGCAACAAGGCGCAGGTCGCCGAGAAGATCCTCAAGGAAATCACCTCGCGTCTGCACTTTCTTACCGACGTCGGCCTCGACTACCTGTCGCTCGACCGCTCGGCGGAAACACTCTCCGGCGGGGAGGCCCAGCGCATCCGTCTGGCATCGCAGATCGGCTCTGGGCTCACCGGCGTCATGTACGTGCTCGACGAACCGTCAATCGGCCTGCACCAGCGCGACAACGACCGCCTGCTCAAGACACTGGCCCACCTGCGCGACCTCGGCAACACCGTGATCGTCGTCGAGCACGACGAGGACGCCATCCGTACCGCCGATTACGTCGTCGACATCGGCCCCGGCGCCGGCGTGCATGGCGGCGCCATCGTCGCCGAAGGCACGCCGCAGGATATTGCCGCCAACCCGGACTCGGCAACCGGCGATTACCTTTCCGGCCGCCGCGCCATCCGCGCCCCCGGGGCACCGCGCCCGGTCGATCCGGCGCGTACCCTCGTCGTGCGCGGCGCACGCGGCAACAACCTGAAGAACGTCAACCTTGAACTCCCGGTTGGGCTGTTCACCTGCATCACCGGGGTCTCCGGCTCGGGCAAGTCAACCTTGATCAACGACACGCTCTACACCGCCGTTGCCCGCCACCTGCACGGCGCCAGTGCCGAACCGGCCGAGCACGAGGCCATCGAAGGACTCGACCATTTTGACAAGGTGATCAACGTCGATCAGGCGCCGATCGGGCGTACCCCGCGCTCCAACCCGGCCACTTACACCGGACTGCTTACCCCAATCCGCGAACTATTTGCTGGCGTTCCAGAAGCCCGCGCACGCGGCTACGGCCCCGGGCGCTTCTCGTTCAACGTCAAGGGCGGGCGCTGCGAAGCCTGCCAGGGCGACGGCGTGATCAAGGTCGAAATGCATTTCCTGCCCGACATCTACGTCGCCTGCGATGTCTGCCACGGCCAGCGCTACAACCGCGAAACGCTGGAAATCCGCTACAAGGGCAAAAATATTCACGACGTCCTGCAGATGACGGTTGAACAGGCACGCGAATTCTTCGACGCCGTCCCGGTCGTGGCACGCAAGCTGCAAACGCTGGTCG
>CAZHFS010000539.1:0-1995 GCA_964531885.1 uncultured Propionivibrio sp. | reverse complement strand
CCTTTAGTTCACCTGCCTTCGCCCGTGGATAACGCTTCGCGTTTCCCACAGGCTATGCCAGGTCGTGTCACCCCCTTCACATATAAAGGGACGGTCAAAATCGAACCTCCGCACATAAACATGTACTTGGTAAACCTCTACATGGGCTTGGCAAAAAGGAGCAGCTGCCCTAACGATCATGGTGATTGGCACCACCCCTGAAGATGAAAGAGACTTCGGAGTGGAAGGTGGCAGGTAGAGATCGTGATAATTTTTTGGCGGTTGGACCCCGCTCCTAACGTGACCCGCCGAACTGACTCGTACCCCGGATTGCTTCCATAGAGAGCGCACGCTAAACAGGCTGTTGGCGACTTGTCGCCTTCAGGCACCTTCAGTTCCGGCACTCGCCACCTTCCGCCCTTGAGTCTAAATCGACAGGAGGCGGTATGGAACTGGTCGCTTTGTACAAACGCGTGATCGGCCTCGACATTCACCAGGCGCAGATTACGGCCTGCGCGCTGATCGAGGAACCCGACGGCTGTGCGCGCATCGAGCAACGTCAATTCGGCGCGTTCAAGCGGGACCGCCGGGAATTGGCCGATTGGGTGGCTTTGCTGCGCCCCGACGAAGTCGTGATGGAAAGCACGGGGATTTACTGGAAGAGCCCGTATGCGGCACTGGAAGCGCGTGGCATTCGCGCCAAGGTGGTGAATGCGCGACACGTCAAGAATGTGCCGGGCCGCAAGACCGACGTCGGCGATGCGCACTGGCTGGCAACACTGGCGCGGGCAGGATTGCTGCGCGGTTCGTTCGTGCCGCCGGCCAAACTGCGTGAGCTGCGTCTGATTGCCCGGCAACGGCAAAAGCTGGTCGGCCAGCTGGCCTCGGAGAAGAACCGGCTGCACAAAGTGCTGACCGACAGCAGCGTTCGCCTGGGCGTGGTGGTCTGCGATCTGCATGGCCAGTCCGCCCGCGCCATGGTCAAGGCGATCATCGCCGGACAGTCGCCGCAGGAGGTGCTCAAACTCGCCAGTCGGCGATTGAAGGCCAGTCGCAAGGAAATCTTCGACGCTCTGCAAGGTGACCTGACGGCCAGCCACCGCTTCGTCCTCGACGAACTGATGCGGCATATCGAGGAAATCGAGGCCCGTATCATTCGCTTCGATACCCGGCTGCTGGCCGAACTGGAGTCGGAGCGCAATGCGCTTGCTCTGCTGCAAACGATCCCGGGCGTCGATCTGATCGGTGCCGCCATGCTGCTGGTCGAAATCGGTTCCGACATGGCTGTCTTCGGCAATGCGGATCGCTTGGCCTCCTGGGTCGGCATCTGCCCCGGCAACAACGAGTCGGCCGGCAAACGCAAATCCGGTCACCTTCGCAAGGGCAATCTGTATGTCCGCCGCCTGCTCTGCGAGTTCGCCCATGCCGCCAGTCGCACCACATCCGTATTCAAGTCGAAGTTTCAGGCACTCGTCATCCGGCGCGGCTACAAGCGCGCCATCATCGCTATCGGCCACAAAATTCTCCGCACCATCTTCTTCATGCTCCAGCGGCGCGAACATTACCGGGATTCCGCCACCGACTATGAAGCCCTGTCCGTTCAACGCAACGCCCCTCGCTGGATCAAGTCCCTGACCAAGTTCGGCTTCATCAAGCCTGCCAGCGCCTGATCGTCGAGCAACTCCACCGCATGACCCTCAGCGGTCAGGGGCTCGCTCGTCTTGGATGTAGCTTCTTTCACGCTAACAAATGCACAACTCGCAGCACTGAGAGCAAAACATCAAGACCTTGAAGATTGGTGGAAGGCCCGGTTCGGTCAGGCGGTGTCTGCTGTCGGGGATTGAGGCAATCTGATCGGTAGCAGACGGACGATTCACCTCAACCAGAAAACAGAAAGCCCAAGCGTTTCGAGCTTGGGCTTTGCAAATCTTTGGCCTCGTAACAATTGACCGAGGCATTCGGCTTTCGCCGTGGGGTACTACGCGGTCATCCTGTGAAACTGCGGCGGACTATCAG
>CAZHFS010000538.1:0-2002 GCA_964531885.1 uncultured Propionivibrio sp. | reverse complement strand
GATCTAAACTGACCTTCCCGCCCGCAGGCGAAAGGCCCATGATCCCGTTCGGGATGCCGAGCTTGCCCTGCCCGGCCAGACCGCCCAGGCCGAAGATTTCGCCCTTGCGCACCGCGAAGCTCACGTTGCGCACGGTTTCTCCCGGCATGTCGACCCACAGGTTCTCGACCTTGAGCAGCGGCACTTCGTCCGGCGCGAGCTCGGCCAGATTACGCAAAGCGGTAGCTGGATCGGCGGCGGTATGCCCTTCGATGGTCCGACCGACCATCTGCGAGGCGATTTCCTTGGTCGTCGTACCGTGCGCCGAGAAATCGTTCACCTTGTGCCCGTCGCGCAGCACGACCACGCGATCACACAGTTCGACGACCTCGCGCAGGCGGTGCGAGATGAAGATGATGGCGATGCCTTCGGCCGCCAGCGCCTTGAGCGAGTGCAGGAGCACTTCGGCCTCGCTCTCGGTGAGCACCGCGGTCGGTTCGTCGAGGACGATGAGTTCCACCTGCTCGCGGCACAGTTCGCGCGCGATTTCGGTGAACTGCTTGTGGCCGACCGGCATTTCCTTGACCAGCATCTTCGGGTCGAGTGCCACCCCGAGCTTATCGATGGCATGCTTGGCGCGGCTCTCCATCGCCGGCCGGTCGAGCGAACGGATGCGCTCGCCAAAGATGTCGTCAAGCAGCGAGCGCTTGAGCGACTCGCGGTTGAGGAGGATGTTTTCGGTGGTGGTAAAGCCGGGAATGAGCGAGAACTCCTGGTGCACCATGCCGATACCGGCATCGAGTGCGTCGAAGGGGCTCTTGAAGTGGGCTTCCTTGCCGTTGAAGACCACCTTGCCTTCGTAGCCGCCGGTCTCGGCGATTTCCGGCATGGCGAAGAGAATCTTCATGAGCGTGGATTTGCCCGCTCCGTTCTCGCCGACCAATCCCACAATCTCGCCCGCGGCCACGTCGAAAGAGACGTCCGACAACACGCGGTTGCCGTAGAACGCCTTTCCGATGCCGCGCAGGCTCAGAATCGGTTCTGCTGAATGCATTGAATTTATTCCGAACGAATGGATGCAACAAGGAAAAGAGAGGCCTTTCGGCCTCTCTTTGAACCTCAGCACTTCCTGTTGAGGACTCCGGTCAGGGCTTCTTGGACAGGCCCGACGAGATCTTCAGGTACTTCTCCGGCACTTCGACTTCGGCCGACTTGATGTAGCCCTTGCCGAAGATGTAGGTGTCCTGCAGGAGCAGCACGAAGTTGTTCAGACGCACACCGGTCGAGGCATCGACGTAGTACGAGCCGCCCCACTTGGCGCCGGGGGTGTACTTGCCGAAGGCCTTGAAGATGTCCCGAAGGTCGGTCATCTTCGACTTGCCCTCGATGACGTTGATGGCGTGCTGGGTCAGGCCGACCGTGCCGCTGTACGGGAACGAGTACGACCAGGTGCCGAGACGGCCCTTGCCACCCTTGGCCACGACGGCGGTTTCGATCTTCTTCATGATCGCCTGGAAGTCGCCCTGTTCGGCCTTGAGGTCGATGCCGAGCGCGCCCGGATAACCGAGCAGCGGCGACGGCAGGCTGGCTTCGACGAAGAAGCCACCGTGCTCGACGACCTGACGGATCAGCGGCTCGGTGTGCGCGTCGTTGGTCGCGTAGAAGGTGGTGTCCTTGCCGTACTTCTTGATCCACTTCGGCACGTTTTCGAGCAGGAACTGCTGCGCGCCAACCACACCGACGTCGCTCAGCGGATCGGGGGCAGTCTCGAAGACGAACTTGACGCCGAGGTCCTTACACGCCTGTTCGAAGATCATGCGGCGACGGGTCAGCGTCTCGATGCTCATGTGACGCGGGAAGGAGATATGCACGAAGGTCTTCGAGCCGAGCTGCTTGGCGGCCCAGATGACGCGGTAGCCGGCCGAAACGAAGTCATTGCGCATGATCAGGTCGGAAACCTTGCCGATAACCAGCGGATCTTCCTGCGGCACGCCGCCGAGCAGGAGGATGTCCGGACGCATCT
>CAZHFS010000537.1:0-2009 GCA_964531885.1 uncultured Propionivibrio sp. | reverse complement strand
GGCGCGGACGGATTGACAAGGAGCCGGTCGCCATCTGTCGTCTGAAGCGCGTGGCTGCTGATCTGAAGGATGATATTGCCGAGCGTCTGCCCAAGGTGCCGACAGTCAAAAACGGCAAGCGCATTGCCTGTATCGGCGCCGGGCCGGCGTCACTGACCGTGGCGCGCGATCTGGCAGTCATCGGTTACGACGTGACCGTTTTCGACAGCGGAACCAAGCCTGGTGGCATGGTGCGCACCCAGATTCCGAAATTCCGCTTGCCCGAGAGTGTGCTCGACGAGGAGTGCGGGTATATCCTCGGCTTGGGCGTGACGTCTCATTTCAACCATTGGGTGAAGAGTCTCAAGGACGTGCTGGCCGAGGGCTGGGATGCGGTCTTTGTCGGCACCGGCGCGCCGCGCGGGCGCGACGCCGACATCCCCGGGCGCAAGGAAGCCGCCGAGCATATCCATGTCGGTATCGACTGGCTGGCCAATGTGGCCTTCGGTCATGTCACCAGTGTGGCGCCGCGCGTGATCGTCCTCGGCGGCGGCAATACGGCGATGGACTGCTGCCGTTCGGCTCGCCGCCTGGGCGGCACCGACGTCAAGGTGGTGGTGCGCAGCGGCTTCGACGAGATGAAGGCGTCGCCTTGGGAAAAAGAAGAGGCGATGCACGAGAACATTCCCATTCTCAACATGCGCGTGCCAAAGGAGTTCGTGCACGA
Source organism: uncultured Propionivibrio sp. (assembly GCA_964531885.1). Taxonomy (GTDB): domain Bacteria; phylum Pseudomonadota; class Gammaproteobacteria; order Burkholderiales; family Rhodocyclaceae; genus Propionivibrio. The sequence goes on along the minus strand of CAZHFS010000537.1, from coordinate 1,303 downwards.
CAACGGTAAGCTTACCGGCGTGCGTTTTGAACTCGTGCGCGCCGAATACGACGACAAGGGCCGCCGTCAGTTGGTCCCGACCGGGGAGCCGGACGAACTGATCGAGTGCGATCAGGTGCTGGTGGCCATAGGTCAGGAAAATGCTTTCCCGTGGATCGAGAAGGACATCGGCGTCGAATTCGACAAGTGGGGGCTGCCGGTTCTGAATGCCGAAACCCTGCAGTCGACCCTGCCCAAGGTTTTCTTCGGCGGCGACGCGGCCTTCGGTCCGAAGAACATCATCACGGCCGTGGCGCAGGGACATCAGGCGTCGATGTCGATCGACCTCTTCTGCCGCGGCAAGAATCTCCTTGAGCGTCCGGCGCCCGAGGTGGTGATGACCAGCCAGAAGATGGGCATCCACGAGTGGAGTTACGACAACCAGGTATCGGAAGAGGCACGCAAGAAGGTGCCGACGAAGGCCCTGGAAATGACCCTCTCGGATATCAAGCTCGAACTCGAGATGGGCTTCGATCCCTTCATGGGCTGCTCGGAGGCCGAGCGCTGTCTCAACTGCGACATGGAGACGGTGTTTGTTCCGAAGAACTGCATCGAATGCGATGCCTGCGTCGACATCTGTCCGACCGAGTGCATCACTTTCACCCAGAACGGGGAGGAAGATGATCTGCGTGGTCGCCTGAAGGCGCCAGCACAGAACCGCGATCAGTCGCTCTATGTGTCGGATACGGTGAAGACCGGCCGGGTGATGGTCAAAGACGAAAATATCTGCTTGCACTGCGGCATGTGCGCCGAGCGCTGTCCGACCGGCGCCTGGGATATCCAGCATTTCTTCCTGCAAATGGCCGAGGCGGGCACGGAGGTACGCAAGACATGAGCAGCATTCAATCGATTCACAGCTGTAACGATTTCGTTATCAAGTTTGCCAACATCAACGGTTCCGGGTCGGCGTCGGCCAACGAACTGTTCGCCCGCGCGATCATGGGCATGGGCGTGCCGGTGGCGCCGCGCAACATCTTCCCCTCGAACATCCAGGGGATGCCGACCTGGTACGAGATGCGCGTTTCCGCCGAAGGTTGGCTCGGTCGCCGCGGCGGCTGCGATCTCATGGTGGCCATGAACCCGCAAACCTGGGACCGCGACCTTGCCGAACTCGCGCCTGGTGGCTATCTGTTCTACGACTCGACCAAGGCGCTGCCCCGTTCGCGTTTCCGTGACGACATCGTGGTTCTTGGTGTGCCGCTGACCGAAATGTGCAACCGCGAGTACACCGACGCGCGTCAGCGTCAGTTGCTCAAGAACATCA
>CAZHFS010000536.1:0-2024 GCA_964531885.1 uncultured Propionivibrio sp. | reverse complement strand
TAAGCGCATTACGACCGATGGTCACACTCTCGCCAATGCTAGCTGAGGCCGGCACCACTGAATTGACCACTGCAGTCGGGTGAACTCCTGAGCTACGCAGACGAGGCGGATTCAGGAGTGCCGCAACGCGCGCATAGTAGGCGTACGGATTCGGGTGAAGAATGCGAGGCAGCACAGATTCCCCCGCCAATTTTGGGGAAAGGATAACTGCCGATGCCTTTGTCGTGCCGAGCTGCTGCCGATACTTCGGATTGGCTAAAAACGCGATTTGTCCTTGGCCCGCAGAAGCGAGGGTCGCGATTTGTGAAACTCGCAAGGAGCCATCGTCGCCTTCGAGCGTTCCGCCAAGTTGCGCGACAATCTCGTCGAGCCGAAGACCACTATTCTGCGCCACGCGATTACTTGCCGTCGGACAAAGCCTTGATGATCTTGTCCGTGACATCCAGACGAGGACTGACCCACACGACATCCTGCACAATCAGATCAAATTTTTCTGCCTCGGCAAGTTGCTTGATCGCGCGGTTGGCTTTTTCGATGATCGCAGCGTTTTCTTCGTTCTGACGGAGATTCAGATCTTCGCGGAATTCACGTTGCTTACGTTGAAACTCACGTGAAAGATCGTTCATTTCCTTTTCTTTATTGCGTCGCTCGGTTTCGGACATAGTCACCGCATTCTTTTCGAGCGATTCCTGCAGCCCTTGCAGTTGCTTGGCCATGCGCTGAAGATCCTGGTCGCGTTTCGAGAACTCGGCCTCAATACGCTTCTGCGCCCGCTGTGCGGTCGGCGCATCGCGGAAAATACGCTGGGTGTTGACATAGCCAACCTTGAGATCGGCAGCCGAAGCATACGAGGCTGGCAGGACAAGCATCACAGCAGCCAGTAACGTAGCAATTTTGGTTTTCAAACTTCTTCTCCTGACTTAAAAGGTCTGTCCCATCTGGAACTGGAAGTTCTGTATCTTATCACTCTTCTGATCGTTGAGCGGGAAGCCGACACTGAACTTCAATGGTCCGAGCGGCGATGCCCATGCGGCAGCAATACCGGTCGACATGCGGATTGGTCCTTGATCGCAAATCACGCCTTGCACACAGGTCTTGGCCATATCATTGTGATCCGCCCAGACTTGGCCGGCATCAAAGAACGGACCAGCCTTCAACATTTTTTCCAGCCCCGGCACTGGCGTCATCAACTCTACGTTGAAGACAAAACGGCGAGTGCCACCTAGTCGTTGCTCGTCTTTATAGCCGGGAACGATTTCATAGGGGCCCAGACTGGCTGTTTCGTAACCTCTAACGGACGAACCCCCACCGGCAACAAAATTCTTATAGAACGGCACATCTTGACCGCTCAGGCCTTTTGCATAACCAAACTCGCCATTGACCATCAAGGTCAGGTTTTTCGTGAGGGCGAAATACCGCTGATGCTGATAACTGGTTTTGAAATATTTCAGATCGCCTGCGGGGCTGATTTCGAATGCCAGTTTTTGATATGCTCCAGTGGTCGGATTGATGACGCTGTCTTTGCCATCACTAACCCAAGAGGCCGTAAGCGGCAACGTGGTATTGGCACAACTGTTACTACCACCGCAGTAGGTATTATTGAAACGTTTGTATTGGGTCGGTGTTAGCGGGTCATTCATATCAACCGTTACATCGGTATAGTCGATCGCAGCCCCAAAATTCAGCGACTGCTTCTCTCCGATCGGAATGCCGAAACGGATACCTCCGCCCGTCGACTCGGTTGCATACGCATACCCTAGTTTTGCTTTACTTGGTTCAGAGCGCTTGTGATAGATATCGAACCCCTGGCTGATGCCATCAACCGTAAAATAAGGGTTCGTATAACCGATTGAGAAAATGCGGTTGATTTTCCCTGTAGACAATTGCAAAGAGGCGTATTTCCCACTACCAAATATGTTTGACTGCGCAATCGAGCCTGATATCACAACGCCTTCATATTGCGAATACCACAGGCCGAGACTCACGTTGCCTGTATTTTTTTCAGCAACGTTGAAGTTAACGTC
>CAZHFS010000535.1:0-2040 GCA_964531885.1 uncultured Propionivibrio sp. | reverse complement strand
CGGACGGCGGTGTCGAGTTGCGCGGGTTCTGTGGCTAAAAGCACCAGATCGGCCGGCGTTTCAGGGGGGGCGAGGGCATCGCGCCACCAGAGCGCGGCGCCGTCAAGCGGGCAGTGCTTAACTAGCGTGACGAGGAAGGTGCGTGCAGTGGCCTGGGCATCGGTGCCGTGCCCGATGGCCAGGGTCAGGGTATGGATGAGGGAGCGTGCGGACTCGGACAGAGACATATCGGTCCTTGGGGAGAAGCCAAACGCAATTGAAGGGGCAACGGTCAGCGACAAGCGAACCATTTTATCGGGACACGATCGGCGATGGGCGGCAAATCGGTGTTAAACGGGCGTGACCGGCACAGGTGTGGCGTGCACGATACGGCTTCGCGCGGTGGCCGTTGAGGTGGCCTGCGTGCTCGGGTATAGTCGCCGGATCATTTCGATGGAATACGCACCATGTCCAAGACCGCGGCCAACGTGGCTCCCGAACATCGCCTGACCGTGGCTGAAGTGCTCGGCCTGCTGGTCGGCGACGGGCTTGTTGAAGCCGGGGAGGCAACCGCCCTGATCGCCGAGAGCCGCCTCAAGCGTCTGGCTGTGCATCCGCTGGCCCTGGTCGCCGAGCAGAAATGGAAGTCGCTCCTGCCGCCGCATCGTCCGCTTGATCTGGAGGCGCTGGGCGAGTGGCTGGCGGCCAAAGTGGAGCTTGAGTATTTCCACATCGATCCCTTGAAAATCGATTTCACCGCGGTGACGGACGTGATGTCGAGCGCTTATGCGACGCGCTTTGGCATCCTGCCGGTGCAGGTGTCCGCGCGCGAGATCGTCGTGGCAACGACCGAGCCCTACTTGCGTGAGTGGGAGAAAGAGATCGCCGGCATCAGCAAGAAAGTGATCCGCCGGGTGATCGCCAATCCACTCGACGTGGCGCGCTACCTCGTCGAGTTCTACAACCTGGCACGTTCGGTCAAGAAAGCGGCACAGATGGGCGGGCAAGCCGCCGGCCTGTCGTCGTTCGAACAACTCGTCGAACTCGGGCGCAGCAACCGCCAGTTCGATGCCAACGACCAGCACATCGTCAATATCGTCGACTGGTTGTGGCAATACGCCTTCGAGCAGCGTGCCAGCGACATCCACATCGAGCCGCGGCGCGAGCTTGGGATCGTGCGTTTCCGCATCGACGGGGTGCTGCATCAGGTGTATCAGATTCCGATGAGCGTGATGGCCGCGATGGTCAGCCGGATCAAGATTCTCGGACGCATGGATCTCGTCGAGAAGCGCCGGCCGCAGGATGGACGCATCAAGACGCGCACCGCCGACGGGCAGGAGGCCGAACTGCGCCTGTCGACGCTGCCCACGGCGTTCGGGGAAAAACTGGTGATGCGCATCTTTGACCCCGAGGTGCTGGTGCGCAATTTCTCCGAGCTCGGGTTCACCGACGACGACAAGGCGCGCTGGCAGACGATGTCGGGGGCGCCGAACGGCATCGTGCTGGTCACCGGGCCGACCGGTTCGGGCAAGACGACGACGCTTTACTCGACGCTCAAGCAGTTGGCGACCCCGGAAGTGAACGTGTGCACCATCGAGGACCCCATCGAGATGATCGAGTCTTCGTTCAATCAGATGCAGGTGCAGACGGCGATCGATCTCGGTTTTGCCGAGGGCGTGCGGGCGCTGATGCGGCAAGACCCGGACATCATCATGGTCGGCGAAATCCGTGATCTGGAAACGGCAGAAATTGCCATCCAGGCGGCGCTGACCGGCCACCTCGTACTGTCGACGCTGCACACCAACGATGCGCCGGCGGCGATCACCCGCATGCTCGATCTCGGGGTGCCGTCCTATCTGCTCGGGGCGACGGTGCTCGGGGTGATGGCGCAGCGCCTGGTACGCGTGCTCTGCCCGGCGTGCAAGCGCCAGGCCCCGGCGACGCCCGAGGACGAGGCCTTGTGGGATCGCCTCGTGGCGCCGTGGAAGGCCAACCGGCCGATGCATTTCCACCACCCTGTCGGTTGCCTCGATTGCCGCATGACGGGTTATCGTGGCCGTA
>CAZHFS010000534.1:0-2043 GCA_964531885.1 uncultured Propionivibrio sp. | reverse complement strand
CTCGACTATGTGGCCACGCAACTTGCCGGGCGCAGCTACCTCCTTGGTGACGGATTCAGCGTGGCCGATGCCTATCTGTTTGTGGTGCTCAACTGGGGGCAATGGGTCGGTATCGATTTGGCCACCTGGCCGGCGCTGGCGGATTACCATGCCCGTATCGGTTCAAGAGCGGCGGTGCAAGCTGCCCTCGCGGCAGAACAGGCGAAGTAGGAGCAGAAAATGACCGATGCGCCGGAGCGCCATCAGCCGGTTCTCTTTGTCTCTCACGGATCGCCGCTCAGTGCTCTGGGCGGCGACGAGTTGAGCGGCATCTGGGAAAAGCTGGCGACGCGCTTGAGCCGTCCGCAAGCCATCGTGGTCGTTTCAGCGCATTGGGAAAGCACGCTGCCCCTGCTGGGTGGTGATCCCTGGCCGGAAACAGTGCACGATTTCGGCGGCTTTCCGGCGGCGCTCTATCGTCTAGGTTATCCGGCTCCCGGGGCGCCAGCGTTGGCGCAGCGCTTGCGCGAACGGCTGGTCGCCGCAGGGTTCCCGGCCGGGCTGGATGGCAGCCGGGGTCTGGATCATGGGGCCTGGGTGCCGCTGCGTGCTTTGTTTCCCGCCGCGGATATCCCGGTGGTGCCGCTGGCAGTACAACCTGCTTTGGGCGCGCGCCATCATTATGCACTTGGGGCGGCGCTCGCTGGCCTGGGTAAGGAAAACATCCTGGTCCTGGCGTCGGGGCACCTCACGCACAATCTTGGCGAGTTCTTCCATGGACGGGGCGGTGGGCCGACCCCAGCCGCGCAATCCTTCCGCGAGTGGGTGCACCGCGCGATCCTCGCAGGGGAAGACGAGCGCCTGCTGGCGTGGGAGGGGGCGCCGGGCGCCCGGCAGGCTCACCCCTCCGTTGAGCACTTCATGCCCCTATTCGTTGCCCTTGGCGCATCCGGGCCGGGTCGCCAGGTTGAAGCGCTGGGCGGCGGCTGGGTCGGCGGCGCGCTGGCAGCCGACAACTACCTCTTTACGGCGGGCTGAAACAACGACGCGCCGTCAGGCGGCGCGTCGGTCATGGGCACGAAGGTGCGATCAGGCGGCGAGCGGTGCGAGCGCGGCGCGCATTTTCTGCATGGCCTTGACTTCGATCTGGCGGATCCGCTCGGCCGAGACGCCAAATTCGTCGGCCAGGTCGTGCAGCGTGGCGGCATCGTCGCTAAGCCAGCGCGCCTCGACGATGCGCCGACTGCGTTCGTCCAGGCTTTCAAGCGCGGCGCGCAAGCCTTCGCCTTGAAGGTGATCGTGGGCGCGCGCTTCAAGCACGCGGGTGGGCTCGCTGCGCGTGTCTTCGAGATAGGCGATGGGCGCGAAAGCCTCATCCTCTTCCCCGTTGGCTTCGAGCGCCAGATCGTGGCCGCCAAGGCGGGTTTCCATCTCGACCACGTCTTCCGGCTTGACCGACAGCTGATGCGCCACATCGGCAATCTGTGCCGGGGTAAGCGCTTCACTGCCCGGCTTCATGCTGCGCAGATTGAAGAACAGCTTGCGCTGCGCTTTGGTGGTGGCGACTTTGACGAGGCGCCAGTTCTTGAGGATGTATTCGTGAATTTCAGCCTTGATCCAGTGCATGGCAAAGGAAACGAGGCGCACCCCGCGCGTTGGGTCAAACCGCTTGACGGCTTTCATCAGGCCGATGTTGCCTTCCTGAATCAGGTCGGCGTGCGGCAGGCCATAGCCAAGGTAACCGCGGGCGATCGAGATCACCAGGCGCAAGTGGGACAACACCAGTTGACGCGCCGCATCCAGGTCCTCGTGCTCGCGCAAGCGTGTTGCCAGGCGGTATTCCTCTTCCTCGGTAAGGATGGGGAAACGCTTCGCCGCCTGAATGTAGGCGTCGATGTTGCCAGCTGCAGAGATCGTGGGGAAAGACAAAGCGTGCGTCATTGGTTTGTTTCACCTCCGTAAGGGTAGGCAATCGGTTGACTGCAAAGCGATTTTAGCACTCTGCGCATGAGAGTGCTAAACGAAGCAGAAGTTTCGTGTATCGGTTTGTAATCCTGACAATTA
>CAZHFS010000533.1:0-2049 GCA_964531885.1 uncultured Propionivibrio sp. | reverse complement strand
CTGCGCCACGCCGTCGCCAAGCGCATGCTGTGGGGCGCCCGCGCCTGGCTGTAGCGCAATCGGAAAGAAGAAGCCCGCGGCAGGATGCCGCGGGCTTTTTCCGATCAACCTCTCCGGATCAAGGGCAACCCTTCTCGCATTTCGGATCGGGGTTATTGAAGAGGATGCGTACCAAGAGCCCACCGGGCTCTCTGACGGCATCCGTGCCGAGCGAAAGAACCTTGCCATCGACAGGCGCAAGGTACTCGCGCACGACATCACCAAACCGGTTTAGCTGAACCGCGATTTTCTGGTCCTTTTTCACCATGTCGCCCACTTTGACGAGGACTTCAGCATACCCACCTTGCAAGGCCCGAACACTCTTTACATCGTTGCCAATAAACGCCTTCATGCTCTTCGCGGTGCGCCCCATAGGGCCATCGATCATTTTCAGATCGATCATCACGTTTCTGAACCCCTCGTTGGCGCGTGACACCATTTCGGGGTCAAAAACCCGCGGCCCCCCAATTTCGATCGTCGTCGCCGGGACGCCAATCGCAATGAGCGAAAACGGGAAAGTGCCGTTGACGCCCGGGTCAAGCTTGATCTGGTCGGCGGGCATCAACTCTGCCATGCGGTGTATGGCAGGATCGCGTGCATCCGAAAAAACGAAAAACGGATAGACCGTCCCGGTCGATTGCGTATGCACATCGAGTGCATAGTCAACGTTGCCTTTGAGCAGATTGTTGAAAATCAGATAGGCATGCTGTTCTGCCGCGTTCCCTGCTTCCTTGCCAGGGAACACGCGGTTGAAATTCACGGTCTCGAGCCCGTCGAGACTCAGCTGCCAGTTTCGGCTGATGTGCGCATTGGCGTTCGGGGCGCTGCCCGTAATCCCGATCACGGTACCGGAAAGCTTGGTCGGATCAATTGTCGCCATGGCGACCTGTACCGCGCGCACCCCGGTCTGCTCATCGCCGTGGTTGCCACTGTTGAGCACCAGTTTCTTTCCGTCCTTGCTGCCTTTTGCGACGGTCACAGGCACATATTGAACCTGCCCGATGCCATCGCGCGTCCCCTGAAAAAAGAATCGATGTTTTTGCCCCGGCGCCAGATCGCTCACATCAAGACGGGAAATAACGGAAACCCCTTCAATCTTTTCCCCGGTATAGACCGTCGCCCCATGCGCCGTAAAGACACTCAGCGCAAGGCTCACAGCAACAGAAATCTTTCGCATCACACTCTCCCTCGTTGAATCAATAGTCATCGGATCTGATGCTCGAATCGAACACAGACGCCAGCCCCAAAAACCTTCGGTCAAAGTCACCCACACAAGAGGAAAACAGCACCGGTCTTACCGACACATTCAGCACGGCATAAAACGCCAGTGCCCGTTGCTTTCACACCTCTCGGAGGGGTTGATTTGGTAGGAGGCGGAGTAATTTTCCCATCGCGGCACGCTCGACCGTAACCCTGCAAAGCGTTCATATCGCGATGCAAATTGAACACAATGGGCTCTCAATCAGCACAAAGTGGACGCTCCATGGACGACACGGATCGAGAACTCATCAGCATCCTCAGGGATAACGCCAGAACGCCCATCGCTACGCTCGCCACGCGCCTCCGGATCACCCGCGCGACGGTGATGAATCGCCTGTCAAAGCTTGAGCAAAAAGGGGTAATCCACGGCTATACCATCAGACTCCAGGCCGACGCCGAAACCAGGCGCATCCGTGCTCTGATGTCCATTTGCGTCGAAGGCAATCACAGTCCGAACATCCTGAAAAAACTGCGTGGATACCCCTGCGTCCAATCGCTCTACATCACCCACGGCCGCTGGGACATCATCGCCGAACTGCGCACCGAAACGCTCGAAGCCTTCGAGACGGCCATCCGCCAAATCCGGCTGATTGAAGGTATCGCCACCACAGAAACCAGCCTTCTCCTGTCAATTCACAAGTCTTGATGAATTGCTCTCCCGTGCGCCCTACCCCCGCGCCGCGAGCAATCCAATTCCGAGCAACACGAAGGCCGCGCCCGAGGCGTAGCGGAAGCGCCGCCGCCCGGTTT
>CAZHFS010000532.1:0-2059 GCA_964531885.1 uncultured Propionivibrio sp. | reverse complement strand
TGAGCAGCGGCACGCCGAGCACCGCGCAGTTGGTGGTGATCAGCGGCAGGTAGATACCGAGCACCTGATGCAGTACCGGGCTCGATTTCTGGATGACCATCTCGGTCAGCTGGACGATGGCCGCGATGGTGACGATGAAGGACAGCGTGCGCAGGTACTCGAGGCCAAACGGCAGGAGCAGGAACTGGTCGATCACGTAGCTTGCGCCAGTGGCCACGGTGAGCACGAAGGTCGTTGCGGCGCCCATGCCGAAGGCCGTGTCGAGTTTCTTGGACACGCCCATGAACGGGCACAGGCCGAGGATCTTCACCAGGACGACGTTGTTGACGAGAACCGCGCCGACAAGGATGAACAGGTAATGGGTCATGAGTTGGCAGGTGGCCGATGCTGATGTCAGATGCAGGAAGGCAGCCCAAGGGCGGTAAGCCTGGGAAAGGCGGGATTATCCGCTCTTGGGGCCGGGGGTTCAACCCTGCGGCGAGCAATACTAATGCCTAACTTTCCTTGCGCTGGGCGCGCAGCGCGGCCGCACATTCGGCAACGAGGTCCGGGCCGCGGTAAATGAAGCCGGTGTACAACTGGACGAGCGATGCGCCGGCATCGATCTTGGCAACGGCATCCTTGCCCGCCATGATGCCGCCGACGCCGATGATCGGCACTTCGCCGGCCAGCGCTGCCGCCAGCTTGCGCTGCGCTTCGGTTGAGCGCTCGAACAGGGGTTTGCCCGAGAGCCCGCCGGCTTCCTCAGCATGCGGCAGGCCTTCGATCTCGGCGCGGGAGAGCGTGGTGTTGGTGGCGATGACCGCGTCGATGCGGTGCTGGCGCAGCAGGTTGGCAATGACCTGGATCTGCGCGTCGTCGAGGTCCGGGGCGATTTTCAGGGCCAGCGGTACGTACTTGCCATGCTGCTCGGCGAGGCGCTGTTGCGCAGTTTTGAGGCGGCCGAGCAGGGCGTCGAGCGCTTCGTCCTTTTGCAGTTCGCGCAGGTTTTTGGTATTCGGGCTGGAAATATTGACCGCGACGTAGCTGGCCACGCTGTAAACCCGCTCCAGGCAAATCAGGTAATCGTCGGCGGCGTTTTCGATCGGTGTGTCGAAATTCTTGCCGATGTTGATCCCCAGGATGCCCCCGCTGTTGGCAAATTGCGATGCCTTGACGTTGCTGAGCAAGGTGTCGACGCCGGCGTTGTTGAAACCCATGCGGTTGATCAGGGCCTCGCGCTCGGGAATGCGGAACATGCGTGGCTTTGGGTTGCCGGGCTGCGGGCGCGGAGTGACTGTACCGATTTCGATCGAGCCGAAACCCAGGGCGGCGAGGGCGTCAATGTGTTCGCCGTTCTTGTCCAGGCCGGCAGCCAGGCCCACCGGGTTGGGGAAGGTCAAGCCCATGAGCTTGACTGGATCGGCTTCCGCTGGTTTGGACAGCAGGCAGGCAATGCCCGCGCTGTGGAGTTTGTCGATGCTCGACATGGCCAAACCGTGGGCGGTTTCCGGGTCGAGTGAAAAGAGGAGCTTGCGGGCGAGGGCGTAGATCATAATCCGATGAGTCTACACTGGAAATTGCATTTTTATCCAGAGGGGCTGGGCAAAAAAATGCACACCGGCAGTGCCGAAACGCCCTTGTGGCGCTGCGCCATCCGCCGGTGTGCTACAGGTTGTCCGCACCTGCGCCTGCACAGATGCGGACTTAAAAGGCCGTTGCGACGGGCGGAGGTGCCGCGCCGGCCGATGTTGCCCGGTTGGGGCGATGCCGTTCTTTTGGCGGCGCCCCGTGTTGGATCAGTGGTGGTCGACGACCGGACGCGGCAGTTGCGGCATGACCGCGTCCTCGGCATCGTTGAGCACCAGTTCGGGACGGTCGGCTTCGTCGGCCGTCTCATCGTTGAGTACTGCGGTCAGGCGGTTCATGTCGAGCGCGTTGCACCACTTGGCGACGACCAGGGTGGCCACGCTGTTGCCGATGAAGTTGGTGATCGAACGGGCTTCCGACATAAAACGGTCGATACCGAGGATCAGCGCCAGCCCGGCGACCGGGATCGCGCCACCCGAAGACAACGTCG
>CAZHFS010000531.1:0-2066 GCA_964531885.1 uncultured Propionivibrio sp. | reverse complement strand
CAGATCTCGCGCGGTACGGCCGGGCAGTGATGCCGCGTTTCGTCCCGGTGGTCGTCTGTGGCGAACACGACTCGCCCATCGATGCCCTGCTGGCCCTGCATGTCGCGCACGACGACGCAGCGGACGCGGTGGCTGCTGCATTCCATGGGGAGGCCGGCGTGCCGCGGCCTGGTTTCGCCGTCCTTGCCGAATCCGATGGCGGCCGGGTCGTTGCTGCAGTGCGTACGATGGAGGGGCGTTGGGCGGCAGGCAACGCCTTTCCCGAGAAGGCATGCGCAACCCTGGCTGGCGCCGAGCGAGAACTCCTGCGTCTCGTCAAGCGAGGGCGGCGTGGGCTTGTGGCGTACATTTAGCCCGCGCATGATCGGCCTGGAAGGCGCATCCAGACGCCCTTCTAACGGGCCTGGAGAGCGCATGGAATGGCGCTTCGCCGCTTTCGTGGGCCTCGCGCGCTGAGCCCGTGCGCCGGCGCCGGTATAATCCCGGCTGACCTTCCGAGATGCTCCCGATGTCCGACCTGCTTGCCCACCTCAATCCGCAACAACTCGCCGCCATCACCCTGCCGCCGCAGCACGCGCTGATCCTCGCTGGCGCGGGCAGCGGCAAGACGCGCGTGCTGACGACGCGCATCGCCTGGCTGATCTCCACCGGCCAGGTCGGGCCGCAGGGCATCCTCGCCGTGACCTTCACCAACAAGGCGGCCAAGGAAATGCAGACGCGCCTCGCCGCGCTCCTGCCGATCAACACGCGCGGCATGTGGATCGGCACCTTCCACGGCCTGTGCAACCGCCTCCTGCGCGCGCACCACCGCGAGGCCGGCTTGCCGGCGCTCTTTCAGATCCTCGACTCGGCCGACCAGCTGGCGGCGATCAAGCGCCTCCTGAAAAACCTCAACGTCGACGACGAGAAATTCCCGCCGCGCGAGCTCGCCCACTTCATCAACGCGCACAAGGAGCAGGGGATTCGCGCCGCGCAGGCCGAGGCCTACGACGACTACACCGCGCGTCGCGTCAGCCTCTATGCCGAATACGAAGCGCAGTGCCAGCGCGAAGGCGTGGTCGATTTTGCCGAACTGCTGCTGCGCTGTTACGAACTCCTGCAACGCAACGAACCCTTGCGCCGCCACTACCAGGCGCGCTTCCGCCACATCCTGGTCGACGAATTCCAGGACACCAACCGCCTGCAATACGCCTGGCTCAAGCTGCTCGCCGGCTACGGTGAATGGAGTCAACGGAGTCCGGCCGCCGGGCCGTCCCAAGGCCGGACGGAACGTGGCGAAGCCACAATCGCAGAGGCGCCGGGCACGGAGCACCCCGTAATTTCATCGCGTAGCGATGACGCAGGCGCCCCTCCCGCGAGGGAGGGGGTGGGGGAGGGCGGGTGCATCTTCGCGGTGGGGGATGACGACCAGAGCATCTATGCCTTCCGTGGCGCCGAGGTCGGCAACATGCGCGACCTGGAGCGCGAGTTCGGCATTGCTGAAGTGATCCGCCTCGAACAGAACTACCGCTCGCACGGCAACATCCTCGACGCCGCCAACGCGCTGATCAAGAACAACCGCGGCCGGCTGGGCAAGAACCTGTGGACCGATGCCGGTGCCGGCGAGCCGATCCGCGTCTTCGAGGGCTTTTCCGACCTCGATGAGGCGCGCTTCGTGGTCGACGAAGTGCGCGAACTCATTCGCGAGGGCGTTGAGCGCACCCAGCTCGCCATCCTCTACCGCTCTAACGCCCAGTCGCGGGTGCTCGAGCACCAACTCTTCACCGCCGGCGTACCCTACCGCGTCTATGGCGGGCAGCGCTTCTTCGACCGCCAGGAAATCAAGCACGCGCTGGCGTATCTGCGGCTCCTCGCCAACCCCGATGACGATACGGCGTTTGCGCGGGTGGTTAATTTTCCCACCCGCGGCATCGGTGCGCGCAGCGTCGAGGCCCTGCAGGAAGCCGCGCACCGCGCCAATTCCAGCCTCTACAACGCGGCTGCGAGCCTCGGCGGCAAGCCCGGCGCGGCAGTCGGCAATTTCGTGCGGCTGATCGAGACGCTGCGCACGGATTGCGCGCCGCTGT
>CAZHFS010000530.1:0-2075 GCA_964531885.1 uncultured Propionivibrio sp. | reverse complement strand
TGGAGTCTTCAAGGGCGCGGTATTGGGTCTTGAGATCGATGAACGGGATTGCGTTGCTCATGGTCAGGCAGCTTTCTTGCAGACGTTGTTTTCGAGGACATAAAGGGCATTGGTGGCTGAGCACCGTGCTTCACCGTTACCCGTAAGCGGAAGATCCAGACGCTCGCCGTGCTCGCTCATCCAGCCAATCTGCCGCGCCGGCACCCCGACCATCAGCGCATAGGCCGGCACGTCCCGATTGACGACCGCGCCAGACCCGATGAAGGCGTATTCACCAACAGTGTTGCCGCAGACGATGGTGCAATTGGCCCCCAGGGTGGCACCGCGCTTGACCAGCGTGTTGCGATATTCGTCCTTGCGCGAAACGGCGCTGCGGGGGTTGTAGACGTTGGTGAAGACCATGCTCGGCCCGCAGAACACGTCGTCTTCCAGCGTGACGTTGTCGTACACCGAGACGTTGTTCTGCACCTTCACGTTGTTGCCGATGACGACCTTGTTGCCGACAAATACGTTCTGGCCAAAGGAGCAGTCCCGGCCGATGACCGCCTTGCCGCAAATATGAACCCAATGCCAGACGCGGGTGTTCTCGCCGATCTGCGCACCTTCATCGACGATGGCCGTCGGATGTACCGTGTAGTTGCTCATTGATGACTCACTGAATTTGAGAAGAAACCTTGCGGGCAAGCGCGTGGGACGTGGTCCACTTGCCGCCAAATACACTGATGAGATTGCCTTCGCGCTGGAGCGCGTACTCCCGCGTTGCCTGCGATGGATCAGCAGCCGAGCGGATAAGGGGGCGCAGCCCGGCAAAATCCTCGATCTCGACCCCTTTCAGGCTGGTTTCGGGAAAGTAATGCCGGAACACCCGCAGCATGTAAGCGCGTTCCTCGTCGCCGCAGCGGATGGGGCTGCCGAGGGTTTGGCGCACTTCGGTGGTGCCGACGAGGGTCTTGCCCTTCCAGGGCAGCACAAAAATGATCCGGCGCTCGCCCGGCACTTCCAGCAGGTAGGCCTGCGGGCAGGGCCGCCCGAGGATCAGATGGCTCCCCCGGATGAGATCGAGTTGGTAGGAGGAGCGGATGCCACTGTTTTCGAGTAGCTGTTCGGTCCACGGCCCGCAGATATTCAAAACGCGATCGTGCTTGCGGGTGCTGCCGTCCTCAAGCGTGATGGCGCCGTCCGTCGTGACGGCCTTGACGCCGCAGTTCTCGTGGATCTCGACCCCAGCCTGGCGGGCCTGCTCCGCCACCCACAGCCCGAGGGCGTGGTCATCCATCTGGCCGTCCGAGAACTCATACCCGCCCTTGAGGCCTTCGGAACGAAAAGCCGGGTCGCGCCGCAGCACCTCTGCGGCCGAAAGCCAGCACGCCGGGGGCAGGATGCTCTGCCCTGCCAGATGGTCGTAGAGGAACAATCCGACACCCATCATCCAGCGCGGCCTGCGCCCGTCCGAATACACGGGCAGCACCAGCCGGAGCGGATTGGTTAGCTGGGGAACGCGCTTGAGCCACTCGTCCCGCTCGCGCAGGGCTTCCCGCACGAGCCGGAACTCCCGGTTTTCCAGATACCGGAGCCCGCCATGCAGCAGCTTGGACGATGCCGAACTGGTTGCGGCGGCAACATGATCACGCTCATAGAGCGCCACCTTGTGCCCCTGCTGCTGCAGCACCCAGGCGCAGCATAGGCCATTGATCCCGCCACCGGCGATCCCGATATCCACAGGACTCTCGCTTAGTACTCGAGCGGCAGCGAAACTTGACGGCCGTCCCGTGCCGACAGGTAAGCGGCGATCAGGACTTCCAGCGACTTAAGGCCTTCACGGCCATCGACGGCCGGCTGGGCATCGCCCCGCAGGGTGTCGACGACATTACGGTAATAGAGCGGATGCCCGAAACCATACACGGAGGTCGTCTCGTAGTTGGCCTTTTTGATGTCTTCGTCGTAGTCGCGCTTGTCCTGGAAGTCCCAAATCTGGATGTCGTTCACGGCGACGCCGCCGATTCGGGCAGTGCCCTTCTCACCGAGGATGGTGATGGAGCCTTCCAGGTTCTTGGGATAGGTGAGCATGGTGCAAC
>CAZHFS010000529.1:0-2078 GCA_964531885.1 uncultured Propionivibrio sp. | reverse complement strand
TCGAATAACTCGTTATGCTTTATTTCTCTTGGGTATATCTAAAATAGTTCTTTTGGCAGTTTTATCTAATATATATAACCCATGCAACAACCCTTCCAAAATATCTAAGGCAAACTCAATTTGTTCTTTTTCTGGGATAAATCCACGATGGATACTGGCGTGTCCTAATTCTAAGGCGGCATTAATGTTGTTAAGTTGGAATAAGGAGATATAGCCTTTATTTTTAAACTCATTTAGGTTTTTACTAAAGCTCCCATTATCATCGACTTTATCTATCATAATAGCTTCAATTACCGCTCTTATTCCCATTGCTGCCAATGATAAAGCATCATTTCGAATAGCAAGATAAACTTCTTGGACTAATTTAGTGATGTGCCATTCTCTATCTAATTGATAAAGCCAATCAGGAGTTGGTCGGAATATAGAAGAAGGATAATATGTTTTATCAATAATTACATCACCTGATTCGTCAGTGTTTTCACTGAACCAAGATGTATGAAGAAAATGCACCTTTTCACATCCACAACACTCAAGCATATAATATGTGTCATTCCAAGAAATTTCAAATCTCTCATTTATTTCTTGAGTTTTATCTTTTACGATCTGTTTTAATATTGTATGGTTTTTATCACCACCACAAATATTACAGTGAGCAAGCATTTTTTTGATTGCCATTTTGTATGTCTACACCTCAAATTTTATGTGCATAACGTCCCACATGACAGGCACGGCGGGGAGTAAGCTGGACGAAGACACGGACTGTCACCGCGTCCGTCGTCGAGAAACTTGTTAGATTATTTTATTAACTACTTTATTGAAACCACCGTCATCTGTATGTAAAGTAGTGTTGAATAGGACTTGACTTACGATAGAAATAGGTAGCCTGAAGTCACGTCTAAATGCCTTGATCTCCCAATTATTTGCTAAATATCTTTCAAATTTTCTTTCTATTCCTCCAACAACACTGTTTGCTGCTTGGGCTTTAGGAGTATTGCTTCGCATATAATAAGCTGCTGCATCTTTAGCTGCACCCCAGATTAAATTGTAGCTTTGTGCTACGGAACACTGTTCTAATATTTTATTTAGGACAAGAATTGTTTTCTCGCCTACTGAAAAATTAAATTGATGTTCTGTCATTACACAATTTAGATATGCTAAACTCTCTTGTAAAGCAATTTCTTTTCCTAATTCTTTAGCCTCGCTATACCATGAGTCTTCCCAGTCGATAGAACTTAGCTTTTTTTCTAGTTGTTGAATAAATATTTTAATTTCTGGGTAGGTTCTATTATCAACTGGGATTTCCCAACAAGCCTGATCAATACGATATTGAAATGAGCCATTATCTGTTAATTTTAATGCAGTTAGCTCAGTTCTTGGGCTAAGTATTATTATATTATTTTCAGCAAGATGCTTGTATATCTTGAGATCATATTCATCGCTTGGTGAAAGCATATCTTTTTGATTTGAGGTGTATGGCTTTAAATATTCAAGGTCTTCAGATGCTTGATATTTTATGATAGCCAATAAGAATATAGCATCTCTAAAACTAAGAGAGTTTAGGTCGAAAGGATCTGGTTTTGATATATTATAATATTTACTAAGCCGTGATATTTTTTCTTCAGTTTCATCTAATATTTCTTTTTCAATGCAAGCATTACACTTATAACTATAATCATTATTATTGAAACAACTTTGGTAGTCAGAGCGACTATTGTAAATATAAGGAGCCCCACAGTTGTAGCAACATATATTTTTAGAATATGCCTGGCAATACTGTTTATTGATTTTGGTTATTTCATGTGAATTTTTTTTGAAAAGTTTAGCTATTGATGTAACAGTATGAGTGAAACTCCCATCCTCGTTGAGTTCCCAATAGAAAGAACATATATCTCTTATGCTTTCAGTCTCGCTTGAAATTACTAGTTTCATTTAGTTATCGGGTACTTTGAAAATCTAATGTTATGTGTGATGGGCGCCGCGGGGAGTCAATTAGGCGAAGTCACGGGCTGTCACCACATCTGTCGTCGATATTCTCGTTAGACTTTACATTTTAATTCTTTAAAAATTAATATCACGTT
>CAZHFS010000528.1:0-2079 GCA_964531885.1 uncultured Propionivibrio sp. | reverse complement strand
CCATGGTGCAACGCATTAATTTGTTTCACATCATCTTGCGAAACAACTGCCGGAAGCCTAAAGTTTGCTTGTCGCAATGCAGCATTTCGTCAAGAAGGATCGTTCCCATGCCACATACCCAAACCAAGGCCGAAGCCATTCATCACGCGCTGGATGAGTTTCAGGAATCGCACCATCACGCCCCCGATACCCACGAGAAGGCGCGCCTGATTTCCGACGCGGTTGCCAAGTGGGAGCATGAGGAAGTCGAAATTCTGCACGCGACGCACTCCAACCCATAAAACAGAGAAACAGCACCCAAAGCCGGGCGCCCTGCCCGGCTTTTTTCATCCCGCGCCGTAGGGTCGGCAAGCAAAAAAAGACCCGCCGAGCCTTGCGCTGAGCGGGTTTGCGTTTCTTGTGAGAACCATCAACGGGACAGCGTCCTCGTGATGGTGGGCGGTACTGGGATCGAACCAGTGACTTCCACCGTGTGAAGGTGGCACTCTACCGCTGAGTTAACCGCCCCACAAGAGCCGCGCATTTAACCATATACGGCGAGACGGGTCAAACGGCTGTCGGCTAAAATGTCGCGTTTATCGCCTGTTGGAACTCCCGATTTCATGAAGCCAGTCCGCACCCGTTTCGCCCCCAGCCCCACCGGCTACCTCCACATTGGCGGCGCCCGCACCGCGCTCTTCTCCTGGGCCTACGCCCGCCGCCATGGTGGCCAATTCATTCTGCGCATTGAAGATACTGATGTCGCCCGCTCAACGCCTGAAGCGGTTCAAGCCATCCTTGACGGCATGGCATGGCTGGCCCTGACGCACGACGAAGGCCCTTTCTACCAGATGCAGCGCATGGATCGCTACAAGGAAGTGATCGCGAAAATGCTGGCTGATGGCTCTGCGTATTATTGCTATACCAGCCGCGAAGAACTCGATGCCCTGCGCGCCGAGCAGGAGGCGCGCAAGGAGAAGCCGCGTTATGACGGCCGCTGGCGCCCCGAGTCCGGCAAGACACTGCCGCAACCGCCGGCTGGCCAGTCGCCTGTTGTCCGCTTCAAGAACCCGAAGGGTGGCGTTGTTGCCTGGGATGATGCGGTCAAGGGCCGAATCGAGATCAGCAATGACGAACTCGATGACCTGATCATCGCCCGCGCCGACGGCACCCCGACCTACAACTTCTGCGTCTGCGTTGACGACTGGGACATGGGCATCACCCACGTCATCCGCGGCGACGACCATGTCAACAACACCCCGCGCCAGATCAACATCCTGCAGGCACTCGGCGCCGAAGTGCCGATTTACGCCCACCTGTCGATGATTCTTGGCGATGACGGCACCAAACTCTCCAAGCGCCATGGTGCGGTTTCGGTCACGCAATACGATGACGACGGCTTCCTCACCGAAGCAGTCATCAATTACCTCGCCCGCCTCGGCTGGTCACATGGCGACGACGAAGTCTTCAGCCGCCAGCAGTTTGTTGAATGGTTCGACCTCGATCACATCACCGCCTCGGCCGCCCAGTTCAATACCGAAAAACTGCTCTGGCTGAATCAGCAGTACATGAAGCAGACGCCGCCGGACGAGCTGGCAGCCGAGGTCGCCAAGCGTCTGGCAGCACGCGGCGTCGACACCGGCAACGGGCCGTCACTGGCGCAGGCGGTGGCGCTTTACGTCGACCGCTGCAATACGCTCAACACGCTGGCCGACGCCGTCGAGGTTTTCTACACCACGGTCACGCCGAACCCAGAGCTGCTCGCGCAACATCTCGGCGAAGAAGCCCGCCCCGCGCTTGCCGACTTCGCCGCCGGCATCGCCTCAGTCGCCTGGGAAACGCCCGCCATCAACGCGCTAATCAAGGAAACCGTGACCAAACACGGCCTCAAGATGCCGAAACTGGCCATGCCGCTACGGGTCATCCTGACCGGGCAGGCGCAAACGCCATCGGTCGATGCGGTGATCGCCCTGATCGGTCGCGAAGGCGTGCTGACCGCACTTTCCCGCAATAGCTAAAAATTCGCAGAAAGCCCTTTACACGGTCAAAGAGGGTCTCTATAATGCGGCCTTCTTTCGAGGCGGGGGTATAGCTCAGCTG
>CAZHFS010000527.1:0-2086 GCA_964531885.1 uncultured Propionivibrio sp. | reverse complement strand
GGCTGGACGGAAAAATCGCCGTCGTGACGGGGTCGGAGCGTGGGCTCGGGCGCGGCATGGCGGTCGCGCTGGCGCAGGCCGGTGCCGATGTGCTCGGTGTGACCTACGCTGCCGCAGCTCCCGAGACCGCCGCCGCAATCGCGGCAACCGGGCGCCGTTATGTGCATGTGCAGGCCGATCTATCGAGCCTCGAACCGATCCCGAGGATCATCGACGCGGCTCTTGCCGCCTACGGTCGTATCGACATTCTGGTGAACAATGCCGGAATCATCACCCGAAATGACTCGGTCGACTTCACCGAGAAGGAGTGGGACGACGTCATGAACATCAACATCAAGGCCGCTTTCTTCATGTGCCAGGCCGTCGGACGCCAGTTCATCGCTCAGGGCAGTGGTGGCAAGATCGTCAATATCGCCTCGATGCTGTCGTTCCAGGGAGGTATCCGCGTGCCGTCCTATACCGCATCCAAGAGCGGCATCAAAGGCATCACCATGTTGCTGGCCAATGAATGGGCCAAACATGGGGTGAATGTGAACGCCATCGCCCCCGGCTACATGGCGACCGACAACACCACGCAACTGCGCGCCGACGAAGCGCGTAACGCCGAGATCCTCGGGCGTATTCCTGCCGGGCGCTGGGGTACTCCGGAAGACCTGGGCGGGGCCGTGGTATTCCTGTCCTCCGCGGCCGCGGATTACATCAACGGGTACACGCTGGCCGTTGATGGCGGGTGGCTGGCGCGCTGAGCGAGGGCCAGCAGCCGCTTTGTCCCGATCGTCCCGCCGGGCATGCCCGGCACTGGGGCGATGTACTGAGTCTATCGTTGGAGTGACGCGATGAAACCCTTCATGAATGCCGATTTTCTGCTGCCTGACGCCAGTTCGCAGCGCTTGTATCACGAGCATGCAGCAAGCATGCCGATTATCGACTATCACTGCCATCTGCCGCCCGCCGATATTGCCGGCAACCATGGCTTTCGCAACCTCGCACATGCCTGGTTGGCCGGCGATCACTACAAGTGGCGAACGATGCGGGCCAACGGTGTGCCCGAGGCGCTGATCACCGGGCGAGAGGCAGACTACGAAACCTTTCTCGCCTGGGCGAAGACCGTGCCGGCGCTGCTCGGCAATCCGCTCTATCACTGGACGCATCTCGAATTGCAGCGCTACTTCGGGATCGATGCCGTGCTCTCGGAAAAAACGGCACCGATGATCTGGGAGGCCTGCAACGCCCAACTCGCCAGCCCGGAATTCGGGGCCCGCAAGCTGCTCATGCGCATGAACGTACGGGCCGTCGGCACCACCGACGACCCGGCCGACTCGCTCGAGCATCACGTGGCTTACTCAGCCAAGCGTGCAGCAGGCGAACCGGTGATGGTGCCGAGCTTCCGTCCCGACAAGTCCATCGCCATCGACGATCCCGTGGCCTGGCAAGCCTATATCGCTCGCCTTTCGGCCGCCGCCGACGTGGCGATCGACAGTTACGCCAGTCTCATTGCCGCGCTCGACAAGCGCCATGCTTTCTTCCATGACCTCGGCTGCCGCGCTTCAGATCACGGACTCGTCGGCTTCTTCGCCCGCTTTGCTTCGGCGGCAGATCTGCAGGCCGCGTTTGCCCGGCTGCAACAAGGACAGACGCTCGATGCCGAGGCGGCCGAAGCTTTCCGAACCGGCGTGCTGCTCGAGGTCGGGCGCATGAATGCCCGGCGTGGTTGGGCCATGCAGTTGCACGTGGCGGCGATCCGCAACCTCAACAGCCGCATGTTCGCCCGCCTGGGGCCGGATACCGGCTACGATGCAGCGACCGATGGCCTGCATGCGCAGAAGCTTGGGGCTTTCCTCGATGCGCTCGAGCGCGACGATCTGCTGCCGAAGACCATCCTCTATTCGCTTAACCCCAACGACATGGAGGTGCTGGCCACGGTGATGGGCTGCTTCCAGGATGGCAGCGTACCGGGCAAGCTCCAGCTCGGTTCGGCCTGGTGGTTCAACGACCACATCGACGGCATGCGCCGGCAGATGGTGACGCTGGCTAATCTCGGTCTGCTCTCGCGCTTCGTTGGCATGCTCACCGATTCGCGCAGCTT
>CAZHFS010000526.1:0-2087 GCA_964531885.1 uncultured Propionivibrio sp. | reverse complement strand
GCGCGCAACCGCGAGCAGAATTTCGCGCTCAACCTGCTCATGGATCCGGAGATCGATTTCGTCACCCTCCTCGGCCAGGCCGGTACCGGCAAGACCTTACTCACCCTGGCGGCAGCGCTGACCCAGGTCCTAGACCACAAACGCTACGCGGAGATCATCATCACCCGGGTGACAGTGCCCGTCGGTGAAGACATCGGCTTCCTGCCAGGCACCGAAGAAGAGAAGATGAATCCCTGGATGGGCGCCCTTGAGGACAATCTTGAGGTACTCAACAAAACCGACGAACAGGCCGGTGAATGGGGTCGGGCGGCAACACACGACCTGATCCGCAACCGGATCAAGATCAAGTCGCTCAACTTCATGCGGGGTCGAACCTTCCTGAACAAGTTCGTCATCATCGACGAAGCCCAGAACCTGACCCCGAAGCAGATGAAGACCCTGATCACCCGCGCCGGCCCCGGAACCAAGGTTGTCTGCATGGGCAACATCGCCCAGATCGACACCCCCTACCTGACGGAAGGCAGTTCGGGATTAACGTATGTGGTCGACCGCTTCAAGGGCTGGGCTCATTCGGGCCATGTCACGCTGCAACGCGGGGAGCGCTCCCGCCTCGCGGATCACGCCGCCGAGGTGTTATAATTTTTGAAGGTACCGGGCCGTGCCAATGAGCACGGCCCGGTCGTTTTGGCCTGACTTTCGAGTCGCGCCAAACCTCAGCCGCTACCCTCGCCGAGTTCAGCCCGGCACATAGAAAGAAACCAAGAAGCGCGCACGGTGATGGACGCACCGGTCGCTCCGATAGACTTCGCATTACGGAGAGTCGATGAAACGCCGCGACTTCCTTTCCGCCACGGCGGTTCTGTCCCTGCTAGGTGCCACCCCTGCCTTGGCCCAGCCCAAAAAGCCCCAGGAGAAACCAAAAAAGCCGAAGGCGACAACCAAGCCCACCAGCAAGAAACCGGCCGAAAGCGCCGCCAATGCTGCCAGCGCGCAAAACGAGCCACGCAACGCGGTCAGCCTGCCCGATGAGCCTCCGCCGAATTGGCGCACCTACGACGTGCGCTCAACGCTCACCCTGGCACCAACCAACGGCCCGACACGGCTCTGGCTGCCGTTGGTGCAATACCGCGACACCCCGTGGGCACGCTCTCTCGGCCACAATTGGCAAGGCAACTTCGGGCGCGCCGGAATTTACCGCGACCCGGTAGCCGACATGGAAGTCTTTTTTGCCGAATGGCCCGAGGGCGGCCAAAACCTGCAACTCGAGATCAGCAGCCAGATCGCCACCCAGGACAGGCACTTTGACGTCACCCGACGCAACAATATTGCCGAGCGCACCGAAGTCCTGCGCCGCTGCCTGAAACCGACTGAACAGATGCCGACCGACGGCATCGTCCTGCGCACCGCGGAGCGGGCGGTGGGTCGTATCAAAGATCCCTTGGCCATGGCCAAGGCAATCTATGAATGGGTTGTCGAGCACGCCAGTTTTGACCCTCAAGCCCCGGGACTCGGCAACCGGAACATCGGTGAATTCCTTGAAAGCGGCCGCCTGGCTGGCCGTAGCGCTGATATTTCGCTGCTTTTTGTCGCGCTCTGCCGCGCCCTGGGCATCCCGGCACGGCCCGTTTTCGGCCTGCGCCTCGATACCTCACGCCTCTTCGGCAGCCTCGGCGCCACCGGCAACCTGAGCGAAGCCCAGCATTGCCGCGCCGAAGTTTACGCCCCGGGATACGGTTGGATCGCCGTGAATCCGTCCGATGTACGCAAGGCCATCCACGATGAACAGTTAAGCAACGCCGATCCCAAGCTTGCCGTGCTGAAAAAACTGCTGTTTGGTTTCTGGGAGATGAACTGGGTCGGATACAACGCAGCCCAGGATGTGCATCTGCGCGGCCTGAACAGCGTTACCCTACCCTACCTCGCCTATCCGAAAGTCGAGACACCGGACGGTCTGTTCGATCATAAAGCGGGCAATCGTCTGAGCTACCAAATCAACGCCAGCCGGAGCGAAGGCTAAATAACTGTTCGCCGAATAAAAAATAGCCGCAATCATGCGGCTATTTTTTCACCCTGAGCGCTGTCAGTAC
>CAZHFS010000525.1:0-2091 GCA_964531885.1 uncultured Propionivibrio sp. | reverse complement strand
GGATGGCCGACGTTGTGCACGACACCCAGGAAAAGCGGTATGGATGAGCCCCTGCTCAAACGCTGCCTGGCTTTGTGTCAACAGTCCACGGAACTGCAAGGGAGTGAACAATCTGCTGTTCTGAATGAACTGAAAAACCTCCTCGTCTGCCTAAACAGCCAACCTGAATCGTCTTCGCCGGAAGCGCAGGCTAAACGACTCGACGCAGTCATTCAGATCGCCAAACAGGATCCTGGCCTCGGCTGGCAAGGTGGTGCCCTGGCGATCATGGAGCAAGAGCACTGGAAGTTCGAGCCGATCATTGCCATGGACAATGCCGGCTACGTCACCGGCTGGAACCGTGGCGCGCAAATCCTCTTCGGCTACTCGCCCTCAGAAGCAATAGGCCAGCACATCCTGTTTTTGTACACCGAAGAGAATCCGGGTGACAATCACATCAACGAACTCTTCCTCGATCACGGCAGCCCGCTGATCGAGGTCAAGCGGCGCAAGAAATCGGGAGAGATTTTCCGTGCCAAGCTGTCGCTCTCGAAGCTTACCGACAATGAAGGAAACCCGCTGGGGCTGGTCGCACACTTCACCCACGTCACGGATAACCTCTCCCCCATCGAGCGGCAACGACTTCATGCCAGCATCATCGAGGATAGCGACGAAGGCATTTTGATCGTAGACCGCCAAGCCAACATCGTTTCGGTCAATAGTGCATTCTGCCTGATCACCGGCTATGCCCCCGGAGAAGTTATCGGCAAAACATGCGATCTTCTGTTTTCCGGAGTGCATGGTCACAATCTGGGCGAAATGCTCTGTGCAGCCCTCGCTGAAGGCAGCGGATGGCACGGTGAAATCGTCGGCAAGCGCAAAAACGGGGAATTGTTTCCCCAATCCGTTTCTATCGGCATCGTCCGGAACGAAAGCGAACTCGTCAGTCACGCTTTTGCCATTTTTGCCGACATCAGCATTCTGCGCGCCACCGAAGACAGGATGCGCAAGCTCGTCAATTACGACAGCCTGACCGGATTGCCGAATCGATCCCTGTTCAACCAGTTGCTTGAACAGGTACTGGCAGGCTCGCGACGGGATAACAAGTATGCCGCCCTGTTGCTCGTTGACCTCAGTCGTTTTACAACGGTCAATGACACGCTTGGCCATGAAGTCGGCGACGAATTGCTGCGCCAGGTTGCCCAGCGCCTGAAGAGCGCTCTCCGCGACCAAGATATCATTGCCCGGCAAAGTGGCGATTTATTCGCCATCGGCCTCGCCCAGCTGCACAAACGCGAACATGGGGGACTGGTTGCCGAGAAGTTGCTGGAAAGGCTCGACGCCAGATTCCTGATTGATGCCCACGCGCTGCATATCGGCGCGGCAATCGGAATATCCATCTTTCCGGATGACGGCGACGATGTCATGTCGCTCTACCGCAATGCCGAATTTGCACTGAAAGCTGCCCAGCGCACGCCACATACCTGCCACCTTTTCTACAGCCCGGACATGAATGAGCGTGCCAAGGAACACTGGCAACTCGAAGGGGATTTGCGCGAAGCGCTCAGCACAGGCGGGCTGCTGCTGTACTACCAGCCCAAAGCCAGCCTGCGCACCGGCAGCCTCGTCGGTGCTGAAGCACTGCTGCGCTGGCACCACCCGACACGTGGCATTGTGTCGCCAGCCCAGTTCATTCCGCTGGCGGAGGAAACCTCGCTCATTGTCGAACTCGGCAACTGGATTCTTGACGAAGCGTGCCGCCAAATCCGCAGCTGGCTGGATGCCGGGGTCAATATCGTACCGATCGCCGTCAACCTTTCGCCCCGCCAATTCGTCACCGAATTACCCGAACGCCTGCAAGCAATCACGGAACGTCACGGCGTGCCCAGCGAACTGCTACGCCTGGAAATTACGGAAAGCCTGCTCATGCATGGTCCGGAAAAAGCCATCACGATCATGAACAAACTGGTCGCCCAGGGGTTTGGCCTGGCCCTTGACGATTTCGGCACAGGCTATTCGAGTCTGGCTTACCTCAAGAAATTTCCCATCACCACCCTGAAAATCGACCGGAGTTTTGTGCTCGGCGTCCCGCATGACGAGAACGACTGCGCC
>CAZHFS010000524.1:0-2101 GCA_964531885.1 uncultured Propionivibrio sp. | reverse complement strand
GTGCCGCCGATGCCGCCGACGCTGGAGATGGTGAAGCAGGCGCCGGTCATGTCGGCCGGGCCGAGCTTGCCGTCGCGCGCCTTCTTGGCCAGATCGCCGCACTCCTTGGCGATCTCGCTGACCGACTTCTGGTCGACGTTCTTGATCACTGGCACGACCAGGCCGTGCGGGGTGTCGGCGGCAAAGCCGATGTGGAAGTATTTCTTGAGGATCAGGTTCTCGCCATCAAGCGAGCTGTTGAGTTCGGGGAATTTCTTCAGCGCGATCTGGCAAGCCTTGATGATGAAAGCGAGCATGGTGATCTTGGCGCCCGACTTCTCGTTTTCCTTGTTCACCGCCACGCGGAAGGCTTCCAGGTCGGTGATGTCGGCCTCGTCGTGGTAGGTCACCGCCGGGATCATCACCCAGTTGCGGGCGAGGTTCTGGCCGGAGATCTTCTTGATGCGCGACAGGGGCTGCGTCTCGATCTCGCCGAACTTGGCGAAATCGACCTTCGGCCAGGGCAGCAGATCCAGCCCGCCGCCCAGGCTGGCGCCGACAGCAGCGGCGGCCGGGGTGGCCTGCAGGGCGTTCTTCACGAAGGCCGTGATATCTTCCTTGAGGATGCGTCCTTTGGGGCCGCTGGCCTTGACCTTGGCGAGGTCGACGCCGAGTTCGCGGGCAAAGACGCGCACCGACGGGCTGGCGTGCGTGTGGCCGCCGAGCGGCAGGGCGGGCGCGACAGCCGCTGCGATCGGCGCTGGAACCGGAGCCGTGGCAGGTGCTGGTACCACGGGTGCGGGGGCTGGCGTCGGAGTGGCTTGCGCCACGGGCGCCGGAGCAGCCTGGGCGGGCGCTTCGGCCTGTGCCGCCGCGGCTTCGACGAGAACGACAACCGTCCCCTGGGCGACGCGGTCGCCGACCTTGACCTTGATTTCCTTGACCACACCGGCGGCCGACGACGGCACGTCCATCGTCGCCTTGTCCGATTCGAGGGTGACGAGCGCATCGTCGACTTTCACCGTGTCGCCGACGGCGACACACAGTTCGATCACCGGAATGGCGGAGAAGTCCCCGATATCCGGCACTTTCACTTCGATCAGCTGGCTCATTGCTTTGGCTCCTTAGACCGTCAGCGGGTTGGGCTTGTTGATATCGATGCCGTATTTGGCGATCGCCTCGGCGACCTTGGCGCGCTCGATCGTGCCTTCGTCGGCAAGCGCTTTGAGCGCCGCAACGGCGATCCAGCGGCGATCGACTTCGAAGAAGTTGCGCAGCGCCTCGCGGGTGTCGGAGCGGCCGAAACCGTCGGTGCCCAGCGTGACGTAGCGGCGCTTGACGAAGGGGCGGATCTGGTCGGCGTAGAGACGGACGTAATCGGTGGCGGCGATGATCGGGCCGCTGGTGCCGTCCAGGCACTTCTCGACGTGCGAGACACGCTGTGCTTCGGTCGGGTGCAGCAGGTTCCAGCGCTCGGCATCGACACCGTCACGCGCCAGTTCGTTGAAGCTCGGGCAGCCCCACAGATCAGCCTCGACACCCCAGTCCTGCTTGAGCAGGTCGGCGGCGGCAATGGCTTCCCGGAAGATGGTGCCCGAACCGAGCAGTTGCACGCGCGGGGACTTGCCTTCGGCCCCCTTGCGGAAGCTGTACATGCCCTTGATGATGTCGGCTTCAGCGCCCTGCGGCATTTCGGGGTGCTCGTAGTTCTCGTTCATCACCGTGATGTAGTAGAAGACGTCTTCCTGTTCCTGGAACATCCGGCGCATGCCGTCCTGCATGATGACAGCGATTTCGTAGGCGAAGGTCGGGTCGTAGCTGATGCAACTCGGGATCAGGCCGGAGAGGATCAACGAATGGCCGTCTTCGTGCTGCAGGCCCTCACCGTTGAGCGTGGTGCGGCCGGCCGTGGCACCGATCATGAAGCCGCGTGCGCGCTGGTCGGCCGCCGCCCAGTAGAGGTCCATGGTGCGTTGCAGGCCGAACATCGAGTAGCAGATGTAGAACGGGATCATCTGCTCGTTGTGTACCGAGTAGGCGGTAGCAGCGGCAATCCAGTCGCTCATTGCGCCGGCTTCGTTGATGCCTTCCTGGAGCACCTGGCCGGTCTTCGACTCCTTGT
>CAZHFS010000523.1:0-2106 GCA_964531885.1 uncultured Propionivibrio sp. | reverse complement strand
CTGAACTGGCGCAAACGCTGGCACAGCTCAAAACGATCAAACACGCACGCAAGACGCACTGATCGCCAGTCTGGCGCCCCTTACCTCCGGGTAAAAAAAGGCCTCGCCAAGCGAGGCCTTTTCAATTGGGGACTTGGAAGTCACCCTGCGGGGATTTTAGATCAGGACAATCTTCAGGATATAAACCACTGCGATGCCGACAAGGCCCTGTACCAGCGTTGCCATGGAGTGGCATTTATAGGCCAGGTTGACTTTGAGATCCGAGAACTGCGAAACCACCCAGAAATAGGAGTCATTAGCATGGGACACAACCATCGCGCCGCAGCCGACGGCCATCGTAGCTAGCACCGCGCCCATGGGGGTGGCCAAACCGAGAGAACCGAGGAGCGGATAAACAATCGCCGAGGTAGTGATCAGCGCCACTGTCGAGGAACCTTGGGCGGTTTTGAGCGCGGCGGCGATAACGAAAGGCAGGAAGATGCCGAGGTCGAAAGTGGAGAGGCTCTTGCCAAGGTAGTCGGCGATCTTGCTCGCAGCGAGCAGGGCACCCAGAGATCCGCCTGCGGAAGTAATCATGATGATGGCAGCGGAGTCCTTCAAGCCGTCGCTGATCCACCCGCTCAGTACCTCTTCATTGAGCTTGGGAACGAGGAAGAAGCAGCAGAGCATGCCGAGAAGCAGGGCCACCATCGGTTCGCCGATAAAGTCGATGATGAGTTTGAGCGTGCCGGTACCAAAAGGTGCACCGGGAAAGCCTGCGACCGATTTGAGGGCGATAAGGATGATGGGGAGAGCAAGAGGAAGGAAAGCCGCGGTCGCGCTTGGCAGGACTTTGAAGCGTTCAAGCAATTCCTCGTAAGAAATGGAGGCATCGGCGAGCACTTCGTATTGGCTGGCAAATCGGGTTGCCCAGAGATAACCGGCGAACGTGACCGGAATGGCGACACACAGGCCAATGAAGATGACCATACCAAGGTCGGCGTTGAGGTTGTTAGCTGCAGCAATGGGGCCAGGCGTGGGTGGAACCAATGTGTGGGTGGCGTAAAGACCGGTCGACAGGGCGGTTGCCATGACTGCCATGGAGACCCCACTGCGCTTCGAGAGTGCCTTATTCAGCGCTGACAGGATAACGAAGCCCGAATCACAGAAAACCGGAATCGAGGTAATGTATCCGATGATGCTCATAGCGAGGGCTGGGCGCTTGGGGCCGACCCATTTAAGGACGGTCTCCGCGAGGGTGAGTGCTGCTCCTGTTTTTTCGAGGAATACCCCGATGATGGTGCCGGCGATGATCACGATGCCGATACGCTCCGCCGTGCCACCGAAACCTTTCATGATCACCTTGGAGACTTCAACGGGGTTCATGCCAGCCGCGAAGCCGACAAAGAACGAAGCGGCGAGTAGCGAGAGAAAAGCGTGCACCTTGAATCGTGAGATGAGCACCACGATCATGACGATCGCGATCAGCAGTATGACCAGCAACATTGGACCCTGTACCATGACCCCTCCTAGCTAGGTAAGATTGTGCTACCGATGATTGCGCGGCCCCTTATCGGAGCTTCTGCGCGGCTTTGATGATCCGGCAAAGCCGTGTGGCTGCCGCAACAATCAATTCTTCTGCTTCTGACATGCAGGTTTCGAGCGTCAGCGGCCGATCACAGATGCTGAGCGTGACGTCGATCCCCTGGGTGAGGACATCGTCGGCGCCCTGGCCCAGGCTACCCGAGAGGCAGAAAACCGGGAGCCCTAACTGTTTGGCGACGCGTGCTACGCCCACGGGTGCCTTGCCGAACGCGGTCTGAAAATCGGTGCGGCCTTCGCCTGTGATGACGAAATCAGTACCGCTTAGTAAGGTGGGAAAATCGACGGCATCGAGTACGATGTCGACCCCAGGGCGGAGTTTCGCCGGCGTGAAAAAGAGCATGCCGGCGCCTAAACCGCCAGCAGCGCCAGCTCCTGGCTCGTTTGCGACATCTCGCCCGGTGGCCCGCCGAGCATGCTCAGCATAGTGCCTGAGGGCACTGTCAAGTTCGGCGACGACTTCGGGTGTGGCCCCTTTTTGGGGGCCAAAGACCGCAGAGGCTCCCTGGTCGCCGCAGAGTGGAT
>CAZHFS010000522.1:0-2106 GCA_964531885.1 uncultured Propionivibrio sp. | reverse complement strand
TACGTTCAGGGGAAGCGTGGCCGGGCCAGCGCTGAAATTGAAGATGCGATCCATGTTTGTCCTTTCTGAAAACCCAGAGTCTGTTTGGTAGGGCGACCTTCCGTGTGGGAAGGCCGCCGGGATAATCAATGCACGGACACCTGAATGATGTCCGGGTTGGCGGCCAGGGCGTTGACCGTGCCTTCCGGCGGAACCTTGTCGAGGCGCAGTGAGCAGGTGGCAGCGGAACCGCCGGCGAAAATCGTGTTTTGCATTTCTTCGACGTTGATTTCTTCCGCTTTCAGGGCGTCGAGCACGGTGGCCAGCACGCCGACCCGGTTGAAATGGCGGACAACCATGCCGTGGGTGGTGGCGGCTTGCAGGCGGACGTTGACCACGTTGGCGGGCATGCCGGTGTCGATGAAGGTCTGCACAATGCGCACCGTCTCGTCGGCAATGGCTTCGGAGGCCTGGTCGGTGGAGGCGCCGATATGCGGGGTGCAGATTGCAATTTCCGCAAGTTCCTGATCGGCGAACACGTCGGTGCTGCCTTTGGGTTCGTTCTCAAACACGTCGAGCCCGACGCGCAGGCCTTTCTCGCGAATGGCGTCTTTGAGCGCAGCGGTGTCGACCACTTCGCCGCGTGCGGTGTTGATCAGGATCGCCCCTTTCTTCATGGACGCCAGAAATTCGGCATTGACGAGGTGGTGCGTCGTGCTCTTCGAATAGGCGACGTGCAAGGAAACGACGTCGGCCTTGGCGGCGATCTCAAGCGGCGATTCGGCCCGGGCGACGCCCATGGCCTTGGCGGCTTCCGGGGTCAGTGAGCGAGACCAGGCAATGACTTCCATCTCCAGTCCCTTGGCCCGGTCGATTACGGCCTGGCCGATGTTGCCCAAGCCGATCACCCCGAGTGTGCGCCCTTTGAGGCCGCGTGCCTTGCCGTACTCGCCCTTTTTCCAGGCGCCCTTGGCCAGGTCGGCGCCGGCGTGCGGGATGCGACGGTCGGCAGCGATCATCAGCCCGATGGCTAATTCGGCAACGGCCTCGGTGTTCTTGCCTGGGCAGTTGGTGACATGGATGCCGCGTTGGCTGGCAGCGTCCAGATCGATGGTGTTGACGCCGGCACCGGCACGGATGATCAGCGAGAGTGCCTTGCTGGCAGCAATGACGGCGGCGCTGACCTTGGTCGAGCGGACGACGAGGACCTCGAAATCGCTGATCGCATCAACCAGCGTTTCGGCGTTCAATTCAGGGTTGCTGACGACTTGGCAGCCCAGAGACTCGAGTTTGGTGATCGCTGATGCCGAGAGTTTGTCTGCAAGTAGTACTTTCATGACCTCTAACCTCCAACAGGACGTGATCGCTCGCGAGAGCGAGAAAAAAATCGGGCTTGATCTGTCGGCTTGCTCCGCCCGTCGGTTTTGGCGAGGGCATGTGGCAGCGTGTTGCTTGCATGCCGCTGCGCCGCCCCACGGGTTCCGGTTCGCATTTTTTGGCCGATAAAACCAAAGTAAACAAACTTTCACATGACTAGGAGACGGACGCACTGGCTATTACGGTATCAAAAACGATCCTGGTGCTGTGGATTTTGCGGTAGTACCAAAAATGGTACTAAAGTATATGACTTATTGCATATTGACGCCTTTTTTGATTGGGAAGATAGTCAGTCGGCTCGATTCCAGGGGCATTTCTCAAGACAACAGGAGGTGGTCATGACACGTTTCAAGAGCGTTCTGAAGGTGTGTGCAGCGGCTGTGATTCTTGGTTTTGGGTCTGCGAATGCAGTGGCGCAGCAGCAAACACTGTATCTCTATACGTCTTTTAAAGACTCGATGCTCAAACGCTTGAAGGTGGCGTTCGAAGCCAAGAACCCCGGTATCAAACTGGAAGCCCAGGTGGCTGGTGCCGGTAAGTTGATGGCCAAAATTGCGGCTGAGCGCGAGTCGGGGAAAATCCTGGCCGATATGCTGTGGACCAGCGAAGTGCCCGACTTTTATCAGTTGCGGGCGGCGGATGTCCTGCTGAAATACGAGCCCAAGGAACTCAAGGCGATCTTTAATCCGATCCCGGATTACGACGGAAGCTTTACCCCGGTACGCCTTGGCAACCTCGCGGTGGCCTATA
>CAZHFS010000521.1:0-2114 GCA_964531885.1 uncultured Propionivibrio sp. | reverse complement strand
GGGTGCGGGTCACGCCCGAGAGGTCGTCGATGCCGCTGTTGAGCTGGGTCGCGTTGTCGCGAACCTCGAGGAACATGGTGCGTAGGAAAGCGATGAAGCGGTTGAACGCGTCGGCGGTCTGGCCGATCTCGTCGCGGGCGGTGACGGGGAGTTGACGGGTGAGGTCGCCCTGGCCGCTGGCGATTTCGGTGAGCGCATCGCGCAGGACGAAGAGATCCTTGAGCAGGCGCGAGAGGGCAAAGTTTGCCGCAAGGGCGCCAAGGGCAGCCACGGCCAGGCCGGAGGCGATCAGGGCCCAGAGCAGGGTGGTCAGCGGGGCGAGGATGGCGGATTTGTCGATGACGGCGGCGAGCGCCCAGTCGGTGCCGGGGACGGAGGTGACAGCGACGTATTTGGTGCGACCGTCAATGGTCATTTCACGGACGGAAACCCTTTCGCCAGTGTTTTGCAAGGATCCGGCATCAAAGCCGGGCATGACTTCGGCGACCGGTTTGAGGGTCGAGTCGGGTTTGGCATGGGCGACGATCTTGCCGTCGCGCGTGGCCAGAAAGGCGTAGCCGTCGCCGCGCAGCTGAATGCCTGTGACGATGGCGATGACGTCCTCCAGGGTGATGTCGCCGCCAACCACGCCAGTGACGCCCTGCGAATCGAAGGCCCGGGCAAAGGTGATGCCGAGTTTTTTTGTTGAGGCAAAGACATACGGTTCGGTTGCAATCGCATCGCGCTTCTCGACGGCGAGCTTGTACCAAGGGCGAACTGTTGGGTCATAGCCGTCAACGGCTTTTTTGTCTGCGACGTTGTAGAGCATTCGCTTGTCGGCATAGCCAGCGAAGGTCTGTTCGAATCTTCCGGCATCCTTTCCCGCATTCAGGAATGGCCTGGGGTCTGCACCATTATTGAGGCGCGCGGCGGCAGCACTCATCGCGTCTTTTCTTTGGGCCATCCACCGGGATATGGCTTCGCGGTTGCCGCGCACGGCGGATTCGATTTCATGCGTCACGCCAGTGACGATTTCCTCGCGCATTTCCTTGTAGGCCAGCGTCGTGAGGGCGGCAATGACGATGCCTAGCAGGACGACGATGAAGGCGAGCAGGCGTTGTTTGAGTGACACGATGAACCTCCACGATTCAATAGTTTGACTACACTATAACGGAAGTTATAACTCTTTCTTTATAGCGTCTTTCTCAGGGGGATTCCAAGCATGCACGGGGACCGTGGAGAGACTATTGGCGGGCGCCCCATCAATCAGCTTGCGGCTGATGGCCAGATAAACCAGTGTTCGCTTTGCTTCATCCCATAGTCGAAGGACGCGGGTCTCCTTGAAGACGAGCGAAGTATCCTCGCTGAAAACGGTCTGCTCCTTGGGCATTTTTGCCGGCAGGGTGATGGGCCCGGTTTGCCGGCAGGAGAGCGAGAATTGCGACGGATCCTGGGCGACGCCCAAGCTGCCGCTGATGCCGCCGGTGCGCGCCTGGCTGACATGGCAGGTAACCCCCGGGATTTGCGGATCAGCAAATGACTCGACGCAGACCCGGTGATTGGCTCCGAGGAGTTTCCATTCGGTGGTGACGCAGCCGACGCGCTCGGCGAGTGCCGTGGCCGGATGACACAAAAGCAGCGTCAGGGCGAGGGCGATGCGGTTGGGTGGGGCAATCAGCGAGGCAATGTGTGTGCTAATTCGGCGCATGAGTGTAAGGAATCCTGACTGTCGACGACCAATGCACAGGACCGTGCGTTCGTGATTTGCCTAGTGTAGGCCTCGCGCGCCGGCTTGAGAATCTTTACTTTGCGGGCGGTGTCGAATGGCCGGATGGCTAGATCGCTAGTGAGTGCGGCATCGGGCGGGGCATTGATACCTCATGGCGTTGTGCCGATTGTTGCGCTGCGCGGAGGTGGTGTTGAGTTTACAACCAGACCATTTGCTATTGGGGCCAATGAGCACTGCTGCGTGTTGCTGCGGATACGTGCTCACTTCCCCTCGATCACTCGCGCCACGTCGCTGTGGCACTCGGCGCATTTGCCAACCAGCAGCAGGGCGCCACCCTTGATGGTCCCGCTGAAACTGGTGATCGTCACTTCGTGGCGGCATTGCCCGCACCAGACGTTGGCCAGCA
>CAZHFS010000520.1:0-2119 GCA_964531885.1 uncultured Propionivibrio sp. | reverse complement strand
GCCTCTGTGTTAGAGTTCTCTTATGAAAATTAATCATCCAACTATCCTGCTGACCGGTGCTTCCGGCTTGCTTGGGCGTTCGCTTATGGCGCAGCTCTCCCATCTTGTTAACTGCCCGGATAAACTCATCGGCACGGCACATTCACGCGCCAAGCCACCCCTCCGGCAACTTGATTTGACAGACGGTCATTCGGTTCGCAAGGCACTTGCGGAGTGGAAGCCAAGCCTAATCGTTCACGCCGCCGCCGAGCGTCGCCCCGACTTTGTCGAACGTGACGCAGCATCAGCCCAGCGACTCAATGTGGGCGCAACAGCTCTGCTGGCTGAGATCGCCGCAGCCTCCAACGCACGTTTTATCTACATTTCAACCGACTACGTTTTTGACGGGCGCACACCGCCATATGCCGACAATGCCGAGCCCAATCCACTCAACGACTATGGCCGGATGAAGTTAGCAGGCGAGGAGGTCGTCCGCCAAACATATGGCGAGAAATCAAACACTGGTTACGCCATCGTACGCATCCCTATTCTGTATGGGCGTGTCGAGAGTCTTTCCGAATCAGCAGTTACCGAATTGGCTTCTGCGCTCTTGAAAGGTACCCCCTTCAAGGCTGAAGATTGGGCCACCCGCTACCCTGCGCATGCAGATGATGTCGCGCACGCAGTCCGCATGATCGCCGAGCTTATGCTATCCGCAGAAGACGAGACGACCGGCGGCATATACCAGTTTGCCGGAGCTGAAGCGATGACCAAATGCGGCATGGCTCGCATCATCGCCGGGGTGTTGGGTGTCAATCAAGCGCTTGTGCAAGCCGACCCAAGCCCCCCGGCTGGCGCCCCTCGGCCTAAGGATTGCCGCCTCGAACCCACCCGTCTCCACGCACTGGGCTTCACACCACGGATCAAATTTGCCGACGGAGTACGCGAAGCCTTAGCACCATTCCAGACACCACATAGCTGTCCATGAACCAAATCCGTCTCACCTGCGCTGTGCCAGCGCGCATGAAACCTGAGGTCTGGTGCGGTCAATTGGCAACCGCTCTACCCGAAGCTCAGACAGAAGTCTGGACGCCGGACAGCCCACCGGCGGATTACGCCCTGGTCTGGCAACCTGATCCGGTTTTTTTCTCGCAACAACCCCGACTTAAAGCAATTTTCAACGCCGGGGCTGGCGTCGATGCTCTCCTGAAGCTCGATCTGCCAGATGGCGTTCCTCTGGTTCGCCTGGAAGATGCGGGCATGGGCGCTCAAATGGCGGAATACGCTGCCTTTGCCGCCTTGCGCTACTACCGGGGGTTTGATCTTTACGCCGACCAGACTCAGCGCGGCGAGTGGACACCACACGCCCCACCGCGGATTGCTGAATGGCCAGTCGGAATTCTCGGCTATGGTGTCCTTGGACGCCAAGTTGCGAAAACCCTAAGTGACCTCGGCTTTACTGTGCATGGCTGGAAACGGCGCCCGCACGCCGAGTCCGATGTACCACTCTTCTGCGGCAGCGATCAACTCGCCGACTTTCTGCGCGCGACGCGCCTCTTGATCTGCCTGCTGCCGCTCACCCCGGCGACGCATGAAATTATCAACCGCCACACCCTCGCTTTGCTGCCGCAGGGCGCGTGCATGATCAATCTGGCACGTGGCGGACTGGTGAACGAGTCCGATGTACTTTCCGCACTCGACAGCGGCCATCTGGCCGGATTGACCACCGATGTCTGTTGCCCGGAACCCGCGCCGACAGACCACCCGTTCTGGCACCACCCCAAGGTATTGCTCACGCCGCATTGCGCAGCGATCACCTTGCGCGAGAACGCCATCGCACAGATTGCCGACAAGATACGGGCGCTCGAGGCAGGGCAGCCGATCAGCGGCATTGTCGACAAAAACTTAGGTTATTGAATAAATTACGGTCGATTCCTAATGTAATTTATTCGTTTTGTACGCGGTTTCGATCGGCTTTTTCTCCGTACGACGCCTAGGCCCCCAACCTAGAATGGCCGCTGGATGCGCCTTTCAGACAGGCTGGAGGTCGCATCGGGACGCCCTTCCAGCGCTCATTTTTCTGCGTTGAGTCGTTCGGCAGCCGCGACGCCAGCTCGATATAGCGGATCATTGGCGAAAT
>CAZHFS010000519.1:0-2120 GCA_964531885.1 uncultured Propionivibrio sp. | reverse complement strand
ACATGCCGGCCGACCAATACGTGAAAAGGCTGCCGGTCAAAGGCGGGTTCGACGACGCGCAGGCTGTGGCTCAGCTTGAGCCGATTGATCTCTTCCATCCCTCCGGGACGATGGTAGAAGAAAAAGCGCCCTTTACCGCTGTGCAGTTTGCGCAGATTCTGTTCGATGGTGCGCGCTGTCGCATCGAGTTGCAAGCCGCCCAGGCGTTGCAGTCGCCCCACGGCAGGACTGTCGTAGTTGAGCAGGATGACGCCGCCGGGGCCAAGGGCTCGGACGTCGTCCCAGGTGCGTGGCGCCACCGGATCATCGCTGCGGGCAAAGAGCACGTAATCGAGGGCGTAGATCGCCGGTTCGGCGTAATGGAAAAGGGCAGCCCGCTGTGGCGTGCGGGTCAGGCCGCAGATAAGGTCGATCCGCCCCTCCTGCAAATCGATTTCCATGCGCTTCTGGGGGACGGCGCGAGGTGAAATCTGAAAAGCCAGGGTGGGTTGCATCACCATGAGCAGTGCAAGGAGATCCGCACAGAATCCACGGGGCCGTTCGCCGACATAGTCAAGCCATTTTGGTGGCGAGGCGTTCTCGACACCGACCCGCAAGGGAACTGCCTCGGCACGCAGGAGGCAAGCGAGGAACATCAGGGCAAACAGGATGATCCGGGTCGGCATGGGTATGGCGGACACGTTTGACCTTTTGTCAGCAGCATGGGGCACCATTACATGGTCAACGTTCAGTCTATGGTGCCACCGGCGAATAAACAAACTGACCTTGGGTCTTTCGCGCCCCTACCCGAGCAAGACGACGATTTCTTTATCCCACGGCAGGACGTGGACTGACTACTGCATCGACCAATCTTGCCGCAAACTCTTCAAGCGTCCCGAAGCATCGAGGGCGCGTAGGGTTTCTTCGAGCAGTTCGAGATGCTTCTGGGGCACATGCCGGCCGACCAATACGTGAAAAGGCTGCCGGTCAAAGGCGGGTTCGACGACACGCAGGCTGCGACTCAGCTTAAGCCGCTCGATCTCTTCCATCCCACCGGTGCGGGTATAGAAAAAAAATCGTCCTTTCCCGCTTTGTAATTTGCGCAGATTCTGTTCGATGGTGCGCGCTGTCGCATCGAGTTGCATGCCACCCAGACTTTGCAGCCGGCCAACGGCCGAACTGTCGTAGTTGAGCAGGATGACGCCGTCGGGGCCAAGGGCTCTGACCTCATCCCAGGTGCGTGGCGCCACCGGGTCGTCACTGCGGGCAAAGAGCACGTAATCGAGCGTGTAGATGGCCGGCTCGGCGTAACGGAAATGGGTGGCCCGTTGTGGTGTACGGGTCAGTCCGCAGATGAGATCGATCCGACCCTCCTGCAAGTCGGCTTCCATGCGCTTCTGGGGGACGGCATGAGGTGAGATCTGAAAGGCCAGAGTCGGCTGTATCCCCATCAGCAGAGCAAAGAGATCCGCACAAAATCCGCTGGGTCGCCCGCCGACATAGTCAAGCCATTTTGGTGGTGAAGCGTCTTCGACCCCAACACGAAATGTCTGTCCGTAGGCAGGCTGGGCAAGCGTGAGGATGAACGCAGCGAGCAGCGGGTAAGGGATCATCATCACAGCTGAACTCGATGAGGTGTCGATTCATTGTCGGTCTGAGTGCGAGTGAAGGCAAGGTGCTTTGCGAAAACTGTCGCAAACGGGCCGCGCTGCCAGGAGCTGTGGCGGTAAGTGAGGTCAAGGCCGATCATCGCCTGGACACGATGATCGGCACTGCAAGAGGGACATGGCGCGGGTGGGCGATGTCCTGCGCTTGCTATTGATTTTCGGTCTCGCGGCCGAGTTCGCGCTGCTCGCGATTTTCCAGCGCCCGGCTCAGACCACGCTCGACGCCTCGATCATTGGCGCGTTCAAGGGCCCGGTCTAGGCCACGGCTGGTCGGACTATCGTCGGCACTCTGACTGCGGCTGCGACTGCCTGGGCTATCGTCGTCACTCTGGCTACGGCTGCGACTGCCCGGACTGTCATCGGAGCCCGCACTGCGCCCCCTGCTGCCCGAACCGTCGTCAGAGCCTGGGCCTCTGTTGCCGCTACTATCCGAACCACGACCGCTGTCCGTTCCGGAACCCCTGCTGCCACCGC
>CAZHFS010000518.1:0-2126 GCA_964531885.1 uncultured Propionivibrio sp. | reverse complement strand
CCTGCCGGCCAGCAACCGCTGGCAGGCCCGTGCCCGCGCCCAGCTCGCCAACGAGTTGCGCACCCTGCGCCGCACCTTGCTGCAACGCGACGCCGCAACCCTGCAGGGCATCCTCCCCGAGGTGCGCGCCGTCATCGACGAAGTCAAGCGCAATGCCCCGCAGGACCTGGCCATGATCTCGGCAAGCCTCGCCGAAATCCGCCTGCGCTGCTCCGCGTGAGACTCATCAGCATCGCCTTTTAGGCACTTCCCCTTGGTGCACGGGGGCCGACTCAACCGACGGTCGGCCCCTCTTTTTTTCCGCCAACCCATTCCTCTCCAAGCTCTGCGCCACGCATGCATCTGAGACCTCACCGCCCCACTACCGGTTTGGGCTATAGTCCACCGCGTTCAATTGCAGGTGACACGGCGGACATGCAAAGCGTTTTTGATCTCTTCAGGGTTTCGATCGGCCCCTCCAGCTCACGCACCACTGGGCCGATGCTCGCTGGCAAGCGCTTCATTGACGAACTGCGCCAGAATGGCCAGCTGCCCCTGACCACCCAGATCACCGTCAAGGTCTATGGCCTGCTCGCGGCAACCGCCAAAGAGCATCTGACACGCGAAGCCATCGTCGTCGGCCTCTCCGGTTTTGACCCGGTAAGCGTCGACACGGCCAGCATGCCCGCGCTGGTAGCCCGTGCCTTTTCCCAGGGCACTCTGGAAATCCATGCCGCCCCCGGCAGCGAAGACAGCGCCAAGGCGCCACACCACGCCAGCTTCTCGCTCGACTGCCTGGACAAATACCTGCCACTGCACCGCAACGGAATCACCTTTGAGGCGCACAGCGACAAAAAAACACTCTACAGCAACACCTACTACTCGGTTGGCTACGGCAACATCCTCGACGAAGCGCAATTACGTACGCACAAGACGCTCGACGACCCCGACTTCCCCTTTGCCTCGGCCGCCGACCTGGTCGAGGCATGCAACAAGAGCGGCCTCTCGATTTCGGCAATGACCCTGCGTCACGAACGCGCCCTGGCGCAATCGAAGACCCAGTCACCCGAGGCGCGCATGGCCCAAGTATGGGCCGTCATGCAGGAATCGATCCAGCGCGGCCTCAACATCGAAGGCGTCCTTCCCGGCCCCTTTGAAGTCCCGCGCCGCGCCGCGCTGCTCTATCGCAAGCTCTTGATCACCGAAAAGACGAACACCAACCCGGCGATGTTCATGGACTGGGTCAATGCCTTTGCCATGGCCGTCAGCGAAGAAAACGCGGCGGCGGGCCGCATCGTCACCGCGCCTACCAATGGCGCATCCGGGGTCATTCCCGCCGTGCTGTCGTATTTCGACAAGTACATCCATCCGGCCAGCCCGGAAATCGTCCTGCGTTTCCTGATGACCGCCGGGATGATCGGCCTGCTCTACAAATCAAAATCCTCGATTCTGGGTTCCGAAATGGGCTGCCAGGGCGAGATCGGCGTGGCCTGCTCGATGGCTGCCGGCGGTCTCGCAGAAATTCTTGGCGGCTCGCCATTACGGGTGTGCAATGCGGCCGAGATCGGCATGGAGCACAATCTCGGACTGACCTGCGATCCGGTCAACGGCCAGGTTCAGATCCCCTGCATCGAACGTAACGCCATTGCCGCCGTCAAGGCCATCAACGCCGCTAACATGTCAATGCAACGCCCCGGCGATCAGTATGTCTCCCTCGACAAGGTCATCGAAGCCATGTACGAAACCGGCAAGGACATGAACATCAAGTACCGAGAGACTTGCCGTGGTGGGCTATCGATCAAGGTTTTCCGGCGCAAGATCTAAGCCCTGCGCCCAGCCGACACCATGAAATTCGACACCATGACCAACGCCGATGTGGTCACCGAGCTTTGCCGGCGCATCCGGACGCGCCGCATCGAATTGCGGATGTCGCAGGAAGATCTCGCCAGCGCGGCACAGATCGGCATCGCCACGCTCAAGCGCATCGAAGCCGGCCAGCCAGCCAACCTGACCACCACCGTCTCACTGGTACGTGCCTTGGGCGGCATCGCCCAACTCGAAAGCCTGCTCTTTTCAGCGCACAAAGCAGCGACCGAACCGCCAGAGGACAAACCCGCAACAACGCACCGTATCCGCAAGCGCGCAAC
>CAZHFS010000517.1:0-2141 GCA_964531885.1 uncultured Propionivibrio sp. | reverse complement strand
TACACATAGAGGCACACTCTTTCCCTACACGACGCTCTTCCGATCTTGAATTCGAGGCGCTGCCCGTCCTGGGGATGGGTAAAGGCCAGGTATTCGGCGTGCAGGAGGAGGCGTGCGGCCTTGGTGCGCGCCTCATCTTCGGCGTAGAGCGGGTCGCCGAGGATGACGTGGCCGAGCGCCTGCATATGCACGCGCAATTGGTGGGTGCGACCAGTCTCCGGGGTGAGTTCGACGCGTGTGCTGTGGGTTGCCGCGTCGTAGGCCAGTAGGCGAAAGCGGGTCAGCGAGGGTTTTCCGTTATCGAAGTCGACCTTGTGCAGCGGCCGGTTTGGCCAATCGACCAGGAGCGGCAGGCTCACTTCGCCGTTGGCGGCCATGAGTTTGCCGTCGACCACGGCCACGTAGCGTTTGTCGACTTCGCGTTCCTGAAAGGCGATGCTCAGGGCGCGGTGCATGACCTTGCCGCGTGCCAGCACGACGATCCCCGAGGTGTCGAAGTCAAGGCGGTGCACGATCAGTGCATCGGGGTAATCGTGTTTGACGCGCGCAATCAGGCAGTCCTGCTTGTCTTCTCCACGCCCTGGGACGGAGAGGAGGCGCGTCGGCTTGTCGACGACGATCAGCTGGTCGTCGACGTAGAGGACAGCGTGCGTCTCGGCGGTGGCGGGCGAAGGAGGCTGGGGCGTGCGAGGCGTGAACATGAAGCGGCAGGTGGTTGGGTAACGTTAGGCTACGGGTTAGGCAGTGGGTTAGGCAGCGGTTGTCGTGGCGCGGACGATGTGGCCGCCAATGGATAAATCGATGTGCAGGCCGGGTAAGCCCAGTTTTACACTGAGTGCCGCCAGCCTGACTGGCGTCGGCCGCTATTTTCGCCTGTTTTTACGCGCACCGCACAACGCATTGGTTTAGACTCTGACTTTTGTTTCGCGCGGCAGACAAACGTAGCGAAAGCGTATGCTGCTGCACCCAACTGTCTCCCCTTGCCGATGGATACTTTCCTACACCACGTTTCGCTTGCCGCGCCGCTCTTCTCTCTCGTATTTGTCGGCTATGGGCTGATGCGCTTTTCCGGTTGGCCGGTGGCGATGTCAGACAGTCTTTCGCGTTTCGTCTTCTCGGTGGCCATGCCGGCGATGATGTTCCGCCTGATGAGCGATTTTTCCAAGTTGCCGCCGGTCGATGCCCGCTTGCTGGTCGCTTTCTTCGGCGGGTGCCTGATCGTCTTTTTCATCGGGCGCCTTGTCGGCTGGAAGGTTTTTGGCATGGACGGCACGGCCCAGTCGGTGTTCGGACTGGGCGGAGTGTTCTCGAACAACGTCATGCTCGGCTTGCCGCTGGCCAAAATGGCGCTCGGCGAAGCCGCCGTGCCCTCGGTGGCGCTGGTCCTCATCTTCAACGCCCTGATCCTGTGGACGCTGGTTACCGTCTCCATCGAGTGGGCCAAGCACGGCAGCCTGTCAGTCAAGGGCTTCGCCAAGACCGTGCGCGGCGTGCTCACCAACCCCATCGTCGCCGGCATCCTGCTCGGTTCGCTCTTTGGGTTGACACGCTGGCCATTGCCGCAGGCCATCGACATGCCCTTGTCCATGATCGGCCAGGCGGCGACCCCGATGGCG
Organism: uncultured Propionivibrio sp.; assembly: GCA_964531885.1. Taxonomy (GTDB): domain Bacteria; phylum Pseudomonadota; class Gammaproteobacteria; order Burkholderiales; family Rhodocyclaceae; genus Propionivibrio. The sequence continues at coordinate 525 of CAZHFS010000517.1, read as the reverse complement.
TTGGTCGCGCTCGGCATGGGCCTTGCCGAATACGGCATCCGCAGCGGTCTCAAGATCAGCCTCTCGATTTGTGCCATCAAGCTCATCGTGCAGCCGCTGGTGGTGTGGGGGCTGGCTCTGTTGCTCGGGCTGCCGGCGATGGAAACACAGGTCATCGTCCTGCTTGCCTCGATCGCCGTTGGCGCCAACGTCTATCTCATGTCGCGCCAATTCCAGAGCCTTGAAGGGCCGGTTGCGAGCAGCCTGGTGCTATCGACGGGGCTTGCCGCGCTGACTACGCCGCTGGTGATGACGCTAGTCGGTGCGCGTTAAGTACATTTCCAAATCCCCCGAGCCTATGTCGAGTCGTTGACTTCGCCGTGCCATGTGACGGGCGCGATCTGCGGCTAGTTTTCGTTCTACGACTGCTCTGGAAATGGAATAAACGGTTGGCGGCTTAGCCGATTGCCCGCAGGAACTCGTTGCGCAGTTGCGCATCAGCCTCGAAGTCGCCACTGAAGGCCTGGGTGACGACGCGTTCGTCGC
>CAZHFS010000516.1:0-2143 GCA_964531885.1 uncultured Propionivibrio sp. | reverse complement strand
CGCATCGGCGACCTGCTGCTAGCCCCCTCAAGCACATGGCGCCGGATCGCCGAAGAAACCACCGCCGTACGCACTCTGTACACCGCCTATCTGGCACCACTTGCCGGCATCGCCGCCATCGCCAGCTGGATAGGGCTGTCTCTGGTCGGGTACTCGGTCGACGGCCAACGCATTCAACTCGCGCCGCTGGCCGGCCTGACCAACGCCCTCGTCGGCTTCGCGCTGACCCTCCTGTCCATCGACCTCCTGGCCCGTTTTGCCAACCGGCTGGCGCCCAATTTCGGTGGCCAGCCGGATCGCGGCGCATCCTTGCGGCTCATTGCCTACAGCAGCACCCCTGCCGTGCTCGGAGGCATCTTTTCCGTGATCCCGCAATGGGCGGGGCTGGCCCTGATCCCCACGCTCTATGCTGCTTTCATCCTGGCGCGCGGCATCCCACTGCTCATGCGCTCGAACCCCGAGCGCAATCTCAGCTACACCACGATCCTGCTGATCGGCGCATTGGCCCTGGGAACCATCAACGGCGCCCTCCTCGCCGCGCTGCGCTGACTTTCCGGCGATCGAGGAGGCTGAAAGCGGGGAAGCGCTAGCCACAAAGGGCACGAAGAACACAAAGAAAGCAGAAACGAAGACAGTGAAAAAGGGGCACGAACAGCCCCCTTGTCACCACCCCCGCCCAGGGATCGCTCTTGAATTCAGTTTTTCTTCGTGCTCTTCGTGGTTACCCACCGCGCCCCAAAAACCTTAATCAGCGCCACGCGGCTTACGCGTAATCGATGCGCACGTGTTCGGCGCCAAGCCAGTCGGCCAGGGTGCCGAGCAGCTCATCCTCAAGGCGCACCCGGAAATCGTCGCCGAGCAGCAACTCACAACGCGCCTTGCCATTGCTGTACGCGAGGCGAACCGGGCAATTGCCGGGCACAAAAGGCGCCAGCAACGTCTGCAGCTTCTGCGCCCGAGCACGCTTATCCGCAGCCGGGGTGGGGGGCTGACGATCCAGCGCCAGATGCAGATGGCGGGCGAAACGCGCGCGTGCTTCCGGCAGCGTAAGCAGGCGTTCGGCGCTGATGCGCACCTTTCCTTCACCAGCAAAATCGTCCTTCGACACCTTGCCTTCGACGATCAGCACATCATCCTCGCGCAGCTTGCCGCGCTCGGCGTCGAGTACTTCGCTATACACAGCGACCTCCTGCTGCGCCGTCCCGTCATCGAGGGTCACGAACGCCACCTTGCCGCGTCCGGTGAGCTTGACCCGCACACCGATCACCAGTCCGGCCAGGAGTTGCGCCTCCTTGCGCGGCTGCAACTTGGCGAGCGGGGTACGGACAAAGCGCGACACTTCGGCCTTGACCGCGGAATAGGGATGGCCGGAGAAAAAGAAGCCCAGCGCCGTTTTCTCCTCGGCCAGCTGCTCACGCTCCTTCCAGCGCGGCACCTCGACGTACTGCGGCCCATGTGCGGCGCTCTCGTGGCTATCGAAGACGTCGAACAGGCTTACCTGCAGCGCGTTGCGCTCGGCCTGTTCCGCCGCTTCCATGGCGATACCGACCGACGCCAGCAGCCGGGCGCGGTGGTCGTCGAGGGCATCGAAGGCCCCGGCGCGGATCAGCGCTTCGATGGTGCGCCGGTTGACCAGGCGCTTGTCGACCCGCCGGCAGAAGTCGAACAGATCTTTGAACGGCCCATCGCTCTCGCGCGCCTTGAGGATGCACTCGACGGCCTGCTGGCCGGTGCCCTTGACCGCGCCCAGCCCGTAGCGGATGGTCGCGCGGTCGACCGGAACGAAGCGGTAGTCAGACGCATTGACGTCCGGCCCCAGCATCTTGATGCGGTTCTTGAGCGCGTCGTCGACGAAGATCTTCACCGAATCGGTGTTGTCCATGTCGGAGGACAGCGTCGCCGCCATGAAGGCCGCGCAGTGGTGCGCTTTCAGCCACGCCGTGTGGTAGGTGACGACGGCATAGGCCGCGGTGTGCGACTTGTTGAAGCCGTACTCCGCGAACTTGGTCATCAGGTCGAAGAGCTGCTCGGCCAGCGCCGGATCGTAGCCCTTCTTCGCTGCGCCCTCGGCAATCGTCGCCCGGTGCAGCGCCATCTCCTCAGCCTTCTTCTTGCCCATCGCCCGGCGCAGCATGTCCGCGCC
>CAZHFS010000515.1:0-2154 GCA_964531885.1 uncultured Propionivibrio sp. | reverse complement strand
GCAAGCGGCTGTCCCCGATCGCGGGCGAGTTTCTGCGCTTCCTTGAAGGCGGCGCGGAGGAAATGCGACGCCGCTTTCGAGCTTGAAGATCGCGCGATGAAGAAAAAAGTCGACTGTTCCGGAACTAATGATGATCTGCAACTCTCATAAGGCTTGAAGGGGAGTAGCCTTTCATCGCCTTGATCGTCATTTCGGGTTTCGGCCCCGGTCAGGTGAGCGGCCTGCGGTTTTCCGCACCGTGGCAAGACCTTCGTGAATCGAGTGTCTTCGGACGTTTCTCATATTTGCGAAGGAGTATTGCATGGAATCTGTAGGTTCTCTCTGGATGTGGGTTGGTTTCGCCATCTTCGTCCTCGTCGCCTGTGTCATCGACCTCGTCGTCCTGCAGAAGGAGGGCGCGCATAAGGTCTCGGTTTCCGAGGCGCTCAAATGGTCGGCGCTTTGGGTCTTCCTGGCCCTCGTCTTCAACGCCCTGCTGTGGTGGTATCTGGATTCGACGGCCGGGCGCGAACTGGCCAACGAGAAGGCGACGGAGTTCTTTACCGGTTATCTCATCGAGAAATCCCTGGCGGTCGACAACATCTTCGTGTTCCTGATGTTGTTTACCTATTTCGCGGTGCCGGCCGAATTGCAGAAACGGGTGCTGATCCTCGGGGTGGTCGGAGCCATCGTCCTGCGCGCGGTGATGATCCTGATCGGTGCCTGGCTGATCAAGGAATTCCATTGGGTGCTGTATCTCTTCGGGGCCTTCCTCTTGATCACCGGGATCAAGATGCTGGTCTTTGCGGATGCCGACAGCGACCTGGAAAAGAACCCGGTGTTGCGCTGGATGCGCGGACACATGAACCTGTCCTCCGAGTTTGTTGGCGAGCGCTTCTGGTTCCTCCGTGACGGGGTGCGCGTCTATACCCCGCTGTTCGTGGTCATGGTACTGATTGGCATCACCGACATCGTCTTCGCGGTCGACAGCATCCCGGCGATTTTTGCCATCACCGACGACGCCTTCATCGTGATGACCTCGAATATATTCGCCATCCTTGGCCTGCGGGCGATGTACTTCCTGCTTGCCGATCTCAAGGAGCGCTTCCATCTGCTGACCTACGGGCTGGGTGTCATTCTCGTTTTCGTCGGCATCAAGATGCTGATCGTCGACTGGTACAAGATTCCGGTCTTCTGGTCGCTCGGCATCGTGGGCTCGATCCTGTCGGTCTCGGTGATCGCCAGTTTGCTGGTGTCGCCTGCCGAGAAACGATCGTCCTGAAGAAACAGCACGTTGGCTTGAATCGCCCCAAACATAACCATTATTCAATGACTGCAAGGAGAACGAGATGAAATGCCCGGCATGCAAGGACGTAACGCTGACGATGAGCGAACGCCAGGGTATCGAAATCGACTATTGCCCGCAGTGCCGCGGCGTCTGGCTTGACCGCGGCGAACTCGACAAACTGCTCGAACGGGCGCTGGCTTCGGCAGAACGTCCTCCCGCTGCGGCTCCGCGGCATGAGACACCGCCGCAGGGTTTTGGCCACTCGCACCATCCCGGTGGTCACGAACATCAGCACGGCAAGTACTACGGCAAGAAGCCGAAGTCCTGGTTGAGCGACATCTTCGATTGAGCTTTCAGGCACCCGAGGCGGTCGGCGCAAGCGCGGACCGCCTCGGGAAGTTGCGGAGTTCAGCAGCGCGCGGCCGTGACCACCGCTTCGATGCGCCAGCCGGGGTTGGCGAGCCCGCCCTGAATGCAGGCGCGCGAGGGGGCGGTGCCTTCCGGAACCCAGGCGTCCCACACCGCGTTCATGGCGTCGTAGACGGCCATGTCCGGCAGATACAGCGTGACGTGCAGGAGGCGTGTCGTGTCGCTGCCGGCCTTGGCGAGCGAGGCTTCGATGCAGGCCAGCACTTCACGGGTCTGGGTGGTGATGTCGGCATCCACGCTGAGCGGGACCTCGACAAGGTAAATGGTGTCGTTGTGGATGACGATGTCGGAATAGCGGCGCGTCGTGCCGTGCCGTTCGATGTCCATGGTCTTTTATCTCCCTGTGTCCTGCGGTGATGCGGCGAAGCCGGCCAGAGGCCGGCTTCGCGGGGTGCTGCGGGGTAAGGCGCTTAAACGGCGACCGGAATCTTGCCGATCTTGACCTGCCACTCCTTCGG
>CAZHFS010000514.1:0-2157 GCA_964531885.1 uncultured Propionivibrio sp. | reverse complement strand
TCCGCCGCGCCCGCCTGGGCGCTGAGCGCGGCGACCTGACTTTCGCTGCAATGGCCGCGGAAGACGGCATGCGTCGAGCGCGCTTCGCGGTAACACGCGGGCAGATACGGCGCGGCGGCGGCCGTGGCGCGTTCGCCGCCGATCCAGAACAGGCGCTCGCGTGGGAAGAAGCGTGCCAGTTCGTCGAGCGCGCCGGGGTGCGAGAAATAGTTGGCCGCGCCGGGCTGGACGCGGATGGGCTGACGTGCGGCAAGGCCGTCCTGGGTATTGGCAACGGAAGTCATGATCGGCATATCGTTGAACCTAAAAAGCAGTTAACCGCTCTCGACGCAGAGCACACAGAGACACAGAGTACGCAGAGAAAGGTTAAACAACCCACCCCTGGGAGAACTCACGGGCTTTGCTCTGTACTCTCCGTGTCTCTGCGTTCTCTGTGTTGGAAGCGGTTTCAACTGCACCTTTCTGGATGAAATGGAAAACGCGGCGCCCCGAATCAACGGAAGCGCCGCGCTGCGTACACCTTGCTCAGAGCGCCGCCAAGCCGCGCCCGGAGCCGAGGCCGGAGCTTACCAGGCGGTGACGATGGAGTCCTTGAATTCCTTGTTCACGTAGGCCTTCACTTCGGCGCTGTGGTAGGCCTTGATCAGCTTCTTGAACTCAGGCTTGTCCTTGTCCTGCTCACGCACGGCAATGATGTTGGCGTAGGGCGACTTGGGTGCTTCGATGGCAATCGCGTCACGCGTCGGGACGAGGCCGGCCGGGATGGCGTAGTTGGTGTTCACCGCCGCGGCGTCGACTTCGTCGAGCGCACGCGCCAGTTGGGCGGCGTCGAGTTCGATCAGCTTGATCTTCTTGGGGTTGTCGATCACGTCGAGCGGGGTGGCCTTGAGGCCGGCGCCGTCCTTGAGCTTGATCACCCCGTTGGCCTGGAGCAGCAGCAGCGCGCGGCCGCCGTTGGTCGGGTCATTGGGCAGCGCGACGCGGGCGCCGCTCTTCAGGTCGGCGAGCGACTTGACCTTCTTCGAGTAGATGCCCATCGGGAAGACGATGGTCTGGGCGATCGAGACGATCTTGTAGCCGCGATCCTTGACCGTGTTGTCGAGGTAGGGCTGGTGCTGGTAGCTGTTGGCGTCGAGGTCGCCGGCGGCGAGCGCGGCGTTGGGCTGGACGTAGTCGGAGAACTCGACGACCTGAATCTTCAGGCCATCCTTCTCGGCGATCTTCTTCACCACTTCGAAGATCTGGGCGTGCGGGCCGGCGGTGACGCCGATCTTGAGCGGTTTGTCATTGGCTTGGGCGCTGGCGCCGACGGCGAAAGCGGCGATGCTCGCGGCAAATACGCTGTGAATCAGGCCGCGCAACAGACGGGAAACGTTCATCGGGGTTCTCCTTGAAAGATGAATGGCGGGATTAAGGGTTTAACGATGGCTCAAGCGGCGCACGAGGCGGTCGCCGGCCGACTGGACGATTTGCACAAGAACAATCAGCACGATGACCACCAGGGCCATGACGTCTGGGAGGAAACGCTGGTAACCGTAACGGATGCCGAGGTCGCCGAGGCCGCCGCCGCCGACCGCGCCGGCCATCGCCGAGTGGCCGATCAGGCTGACCAGGGTGATCGTCAGGCCGGCGACGATGCCGGGCATGGCTTCGGGGATCAGCGCAGTGCGGATTACCTGCCAGGGCGTGGCGCCCATCGCCAGCAGCGCTTCGATCAGCCCACGGTCGACTTCGCGCAGCGCGGTTTCGACCAGGCGGGCGATGAAGGGGATGGCAGCGATGGTCAGCGGCACGATGGCCGCCGTGGTGCCGATCGAGGTGCCGACCACCCACCGTGTGAAGGGGATGACCGCCACGAGCAGGATGATGAAGGGCGTCGAACGCACCGCGTTGGCAAGGATGCCGAGCACGCGGTTGAACGGCAGGTGTTCAAGCAACCCCTGCCGGTCGGTGACCACCAGCAGCACGCCGAGCGGCAGGCCGACGAGCGTGCCGAGCGCGGCCGAGACGCCGACCATCCACAGGGTTTCAATCAGCGAAGTCTGGAAAAGGTTAAGCAGTTCGGGGCTCACAGCGCCACCTCCTCGACGTGGAATGCCTGCGTGGCGAGGTAGGCTTGTGCCTCGCGCAGCGCCTCGGGCGCGCCCTGGGCGGCGA
>CAZHFS010000513.1:0-2166 GCA_964531885.1 uncultured Propionivibrio sp. | reverse complement strand
CGGGCCTCGCAGCGCTCCCGCGCCTCAACCAGTTCGCGCAATGCCGGCAAGCCGTGCGTAGCCGCCTTCCAGCGCCGCGCAGCAACCACGCTCCGGCGTCCGGCCAGCGTCACTCGCAGATCGGCACCCCCTGTCTCACGCATCACCTCGCCGCCCTGACGACGGTAGGCATCCTCAAGCAATGCTTGAAAATCTGTCCAGTTCATTGCCGACACACGCTCGACCGTTTCCTGAACTCGCTGCGCACTCGGCACGTGGCGCTGTTTCCAAGCGGCCATCACCGATATAACGAGAAACGGAATGGCGAAAGAAAAGACATAGTTGGCATACGCTTCCGGAACAACGATACGTGCAAAAAGAACGATCGCGACGGCAACCAGCAAACTGATCCACCAGTGCGAACGAAGCAAGATTGCGAACAACGAATTCTGGGACATTTTGAAGCGCACGTGACACATCCTTATCAAGTTGCCTGCACGGCAGAATAAAGTCAGCGAAAAGCAGCCAAGCCAACGCCGGTGAATCTGCGTATTATCGCCGGAATCGCCCGAGGCGGCGCACGAGAGGCCGAACCGGACGAAGAGCGAAGAAGACGCTCGACAACTGCCCCTCTCTGACCCTGTCACCCCACAAAACAACCCAACCATCTCCATGCTCGAGCGAATCGAATGCGAAACCCACCCTAATCCAGACTGGGCCATCATCTGGCTGCACGGCCTGGGCGCAGATGGCACCGATTTCGTCGATGCTATTCCGGAACTCAACCTCCCCGAATCGGCAGCCATCCGCTTCATTTTCCCGCACGCACCGGTGATTCCGGTCACCTGCAATGGCGGTTACCAAATGCGCGCCTGGTATGACATCCTTGCCTTTGAGCCGCTGCGTCGTATCGACCTCGCTGGCCTGATCGCCGCCCGCGCTGAGATTCGCACACTCATCGCGCAAGAACGCCTTCGCGGCATTCCTGCTCGACGCATTCTGCTTGCTGGCTTCTCTCAAGGCGGGTCGCTGGCCTATGCCGCGGCACTCACTCACCCGGAGCGACTGGCCGGACTCATCGCCCTGTCAACCTACCTGCCCGCCCCTGAACACTTCATCCCTGAGTTCACCCCAAGCAACGCTGACCTGCCGATTTTCATCGCCCACGGCGCTCACGATGACATCGTGGCACCACAACTCGGACAGGTGGCCTACGACACCCTGTGCCAAGCCGGGTATTGTCCTCAATGGAAACTCTATCGGAATCTCCCACACGCGATTGACCGAGAGCAACTCCGCGAGATTGGCAAATGGATCGCAGAACGGATCCAGACAGCGTCGCAGCAGCTTACTTCGCCGAAGGCTGGGTACCCCCCTACTCAGCCCCCTTTCTCCGACGAGTAAGGAAGCACACCACCCCGCCGCTCACCACTCACAGAACGGAGATCACTGCGCCGTTGTTGAGAATGGTTATCGTTTGCTATAACATACTACCGCACCGCCATTCCATACAAGCCCAGACCAGCTCACTCTTTGACCGCCCGCAACCATGCTCTCCAACCAAGCCAAGGTTCACCCGCACACCATCCTTGAATGTCTGATAAATCGCCGCTTTGGCGTCGAGTACCAACCCTTCATCTGCACCCTAACCGGCAACATTGTCTGCTACGAAGCCCTGGCCCGCTTCTTCGACTGTCACGGCACCCCACTCGCTCCTGACTTGGTCTTTGAATCACTGCACGACAACCCACTGCTCCTCTTGCACGCCGAGTTGGAAATGAAACGATTACAACTCGCCGAAGCTCCGCCGAACGGTCTGTTATTCGTCAACCTCGACCCAGACAGTTTTGCCGCAGGAGCGACGGAAGATGGCGGCAACGTCTTTCTCCCGCTTTTTGCCGAACAGCGCAGCCGACTCGTTATCGAACTGATTGAGAACCTGCATTTGCAGGACGTACAGCGCTCTGCGCAAATGATCGAAGCACTGGAAACGGCAAAGCTACGGATCGCCATCGACGACCTGTCGTCTTCCCGTGGCTTGATTTCATACGCTTCGCTGATGAATGCCAGTTTCGTCAAGTTCGATCGCGTCTGGCTGGCTGGCGAACTCAATGCGCGACAACGGACGATACTCACCTGGGCCCTGTCCCAGGCAACAGACCTCGGACTGACAACAGTCCTCGAAGG